>JBOIDM010000173.1:0-6590 GCA_050740575.1 Gammaproteobacteria bacterium | reverse complement strand
GCCGAATTCAGCTCGTCGATGCTGCCGTAGGCTTCCACGCGCAGCTCGCCCTTCGAGATGCGATCGCCCCCGACCAGACTCGTTTGCCCACCGTCACCGCGTTTGGTCGCGATGCTCATATCAAGTGTTCTCTCGGCTGTCTGTAAATCGGGACGCCCTAAATCCCGAAACGTGAGTGGCGCTTGTCCGGGAACTGCGCTCCGTCGCCCGCCGCCCCGGCGGTTCACGGGCAGCCGCTGCTTTGGCAAAGTGCACTGGGCTAATTCCTGTCAAAGTGACACCGCTGCTAAAGTTGCACGCCCACCGGCGGCGATGTTACATGAAGCCGGCCTTTGCGAATACCAGTGGCCGGGCTCACCTTCGTACAGGACCACGACTGACCAGACGTCAAAGGAGGCGCCGATATCGGCGTGATCGGTTTGAAACAGCGCGCGGCGATTACTCACCGTCAACCGGTCCAGCCGAGGCCCGAGGCGATGCAGTTGATCGAAAGCAGCAAGGGCACAAGCTCCCGGCGGCGCGCGCTCTCGGATTTCTGGGCGCCGCGGAACTGCTGAATCAAGCGCACTTGTTCGTGGCCGACTTGGTCGATGATCGCGAGCCTGCGCGCGAGCCGCCGACGGAAGCGGGGAAACCTGGCGCAGATCTCCCGCGCCCCGCTGACGCGCTGTACCATCGCGACGGTGCGCTCATATTCTTCCTTGACCATGGCATAGATCTCCTCGCGCACCGCTGTATTTGGGACCAGATCGGCGTATTCACGGGCGATGCCCAAGTTCACTTGCGGGAGGGACTTTTCAACCTCGTCGATGATGAGCCGGAACAGCCGTGAGTGCTGAAACATGCGCTTGAGTAGCGCTCGGCCTTCGGCGCCACGCACCTCGAGAAAGTTCTTGATGCCGCTTCCGACCCCGTACCAGCCTGGGATCATGTGGCGGTTCTGCGTCCACGCGAATACCCATGGAATGGCGCGCAGATCGTTCAAGGTCTTGGCGCCGAAGCGCCGCGCGGGACGCGAGCCGATGTTCAAGAGCACCAGCTCATCGACCGGGCTAGCGGCCTGGTAGTAGTCCACAAGACCTGGATGTTCGGCCAGGCGCCGGTAGGCGGCGTAGGCGGCTCCGGACAGAGCCTCCATGGCTTCATCGGCCTCGGCATCGGGCTGTAGCTCCCGCTCGTGCTCGGATTTCAGAGTATGTTCCAGCACGCTAGCTGCGAGCAGTTCCATCTGATACAAGGCTGTGCCGCGGTTCGCGTACTTGAAGGAAACTACCTCACCCTGTTCGGTCAGCCGCATGCGTCCGTCGATGGAGCCGGGCGGCTGCGCCGCGATGGCATGCCCGGTCGGGACGCCCCCCCGGCTTACCGAACCCCCGCGGCCATGAAAGAACGAGATCGCGATCCCCGCCTCGGCGCCGACACGGGTAAGGCGCGATTGGGCGCGGCTCAGTTCCCAGTTGGCGGTGAAAAAACCGCCGTCCTTGTTGGAATCGGAATAACCGATCATCACCTCTTGCACCCCGCCCTGCGCCCGGACCGAGCGCCGCACCACCGGCGCCGCCAGCAGCTCTTTCATGATCCCCGGCGCGCGCTTGAGATCCTCGATGGTCTCGAACAAGGGCACGATGGGCAGCGTGCAGTGCTCCACGCCCTCGGGATCGGCAAACAATCCGGCGTATTTCGCCACCAGATAGACGCCCAGGATATCCGCCACCGAGCGCGTCATGCTTAATATCATATGACCGAAGGCATCGCGATCCACTTCCCGCCGCAGCAACGGCACCATCCGCAGCATGCCGAGCGTCGCTTCCGCGTGTGGATCGAGGCCTTGGAACTCGATCGGATGATCGAGCGGCCGCGCCAGCTCATCGTGTAGCCACTGATTCCAGGGCACCGACCCGACCTCGGGCGGCTCGGCGCCGCCGCTCCGAGGTTGCCACAGCGCCGACAGGGTCTTCGTCGTCACGGTCGAGTTTTCGCGCAGATCCAAGCGCACCGTGCGGAACCTGAAGACCTCAACCTCACGCCGAAGCGGACGCACCAGGCTTCGCGCTAAGTGTTCGCAGTGAGCGTCCACGAGCGCACGCTCTACCGTGCTGATATCGTCGATGAGCTCGTCCGCGCTGCCGTAACGGGGCTCAGCGTTCCCGGCACCGGGCGCCGCAAATGTGGCTTCGAGCTTACGCAGCATGCAGGCGGTGAATTGCCGGAACACCTCGCCCGGGTTGCGGCGCGTGATCGCCGCTTGGTCCTCAAACTGCGCCAACGTCGTCTTCAACGCAGCTTCAAAATAGGGTGGAACCGGGACAGCATGAGCGGCGATGCTCAAGACCCGCGCAAGATGACTCAGGCGGCTCCGGTAACGGTGGAGACTCGCCCGGCGGTTGCTGAGCAAGGTGGCGCGCGTCACTTCGTTGGTGACGAAAGGATTGCCGTCGCGGTCGCCTCCGATCCACGATCCGAATTTAAGAAACGCTGGGAGCGTCAAGCCCGCGCTTCGGTAGTATTGATCGAGTGCCAGTTCCAGTTTCTCCATCAGCTCCGGTACGCGCTCGAACAGCACCTCATCGAAAAAGTGCAGCCCCCATGCGACCTCTTGATCCACCGTAGGTTTTTCGAGCCGCAGCTCGCCCGTCAACCACAGGAGATCGATTTCGTTGCGCAGTTTTCCGATCCGCTTCTCGCGCTCGCGGGGGGTCCAGCGGGGCGCTTCCAATTCCACCAGCAAGAGATAAATCCGGCGGTGAATTTCGAGCACGGTCACGCGTTTCGCCTCCGTGGGATGGGCGGTAATCACGGGCTGAATGCGTGCTCGCTCCAAGACCGCCTGAATGACGCCCGGCGCGATCCCGGCGCGTTGTGCCTCGGCGAGCACAAATGCGAAGGTGCCCGGAACCTGCTCCGCCCCGCGCTCAGCTTCCATCTGACGCAAGCGGCGCATCGTGGCGTTCTGTTCCACGAGCGTGACGAGTTGGAACCAGATCCCCCAGGCCTGCAGCGTCCGTAAGAGAAGCTCGGGCGCGCTTTGCGAGAGCGCCGCGCGCCCTCGCAACACGGCCTCCACCTCCGGGTGGCGCGTGCGCACGACCTCGCACAAGAGATCGAAAAGAAGTTCTAGGAGCTCCTGGGCGTATGCGGCCCAGTCCCCCCCGCCGGTGGCCTTACGCGCCGGGCGTCGTTTCTCGCTCACACCACCCGGTCACGCGGTGGTTTCCCGGCTAAGAAGGCCTCAAGGTTTTCCAGCACCCGCATCCCCATGGCGACCCGGGTCTCGCGGGTCGCGCTCCCGAGGTGCGGGAGCAGGACGACGTTCTCCATGGTGAGCAATTCTTCGGTAACCCGCGGTTCGCTTTCGTATACGTCAAGACCGGCACCGGCGATGGCCCCGCTTTTAAGTCCCGCGGCCAACGCTTGCTCATCGACGACATCCCCGCGTGCGGTATTGATCAAGAACGCCGTGGGTTTCATCCGCTGCAAGCGCTCGGCATTGATGAGGTGCCGTGTCTCCTGTCCACCCGGACAGTGGAGCGAGACGAAATCCGCCTGTGCGAGGACCTCTTCGACCGTGCCGCATTGAGTCGCCTTCACCGCATCCGCAGCCTCCTTGGGCGGCGGGTAGGGATCATGGAAGAGGATCTTCATCCCGAAGCCGTGATGCGCGCGCGCGGCGACCGCCCGGGCGATACGCCCGAACCCGATCAATCCAAGTGTCTTCCCGGTAATCTTGGTCGCGATCATGTGCGTCGGCCGCCAGCCGGTCCAAGCCTTCGTGCGCACGTGGCGCTCGCCCTCTCCGGCCCGGCGCGCGATCATGAGGAGTAGGGTCATCGCGAGATCGGCCGTGCAATCCGTCAGCACCTCCGGCGTATTCGTCACCACCAGGCCCCGTCCTTTGGCGGCCGCGATATCGATATGGTTAAAACCAACGCCGAAGTTGCCGAGGATCTTGGTTCTGAGCAGCTCGGCGCTCAGAACCTCGGCCGTGATCTTATCCGACACGGTGGGCAGTAGCGCGTCCGCGCAGCGCAGCGCGTCTTGAAGCTCGGCAACCGTCATGGGCCTATCGTCGGTATTCAATTGGACGTCGTAAAGCTCCTGGAGCCGCGCCTCGACCTCCGCCGGCCAGCGGCGCGTCACGATGACTCTTGGCTTGCTCATGGCTAAATCTTTCCTAGCTTACCTTCTTGAGCACCTTTGCCATCGTCGTACCGAGATCGGCCGGACTCGGGGCGACGGTCACGCCGCATTCCTGGAGGATCTCGACTTTCTCGGCGGCGCTCTCGCCGAAGGCCGAGATGATGGCGCCGGCGTGTCCCATGCGGCGGCCCTTGGGAGCGGTCAGCCCCGCGATATAGCCGACCACGGGTTTGCTCATGTGGTCCTTCACGAAATGCGCAGCCTCGGCCTCCTGGGGACCGCCGATCTCACCGATCATCATGATGGCCTTGGTTTCGGGGTCCTCCTGAAAGAGCTCCAAAATGTCTTTAAAAGAACTGCCGTTGATGGGATCACCGCCGATACCGACGCTCGTCGTCACGCCGATCCCGAGCGCCTTCATCTGCGAGGCCGCCTCATAGCCGAGCGTTCCCGAACGCCCCACGATCCCCACATTGCCGCGCATGTAAATATGCCCAGGCATGATCCCCATCATCGCCTTTCCCGGGCTAATGGTTCCGGCGCAGTTCGGGCCCGTCAGCCGCATGCGGTTTTCCGCCTTGTAGCGGCGCATGTAGCGCTTCACCCGGATCATGTCCTGGGCCGGGATCCCATCGGTGATGGCGACGCAATAACGGATCCCCGCATCGGCGGCCTCCATGATCGAATCGGCGGCGAAGGGCGCCGGCACGAAGATGATACTCGCTTGGGCTCTCGTCGCGTCTACCGCCTCCTTGACCGTGTTGAACACCGGTTTGCCGAGGTGCGTACCGCCCCCCTTACCGGGCGTCACCCCGCCGACCACGTTGGTGCCATATTCCATCATTTCCTTGGCGTGGAAGGTCCCGATCTGGCCGGTAAATCCCTGCACGATGACCGATGTTTTATCGTCGATTAGAATGCTCATCTATTCCCCCTACGCCTTCCCGATTGCTTGCTTCCAGGAAGCGACCGCTTTGTCGGCCGCATCTGCCAAGGTCTCGGCCATGATGATCGGCAGGCCGCTGTCCTTCAATATCTTGCGGCCTTCCTCGACATTGGTGCCCGATAGGCGGACCACGAGCGGGATCTTCAGTTCGGTTTTCTTGACTGCCTGCACCACGCCTTCGGCCACCCAGTCGCAACGATTGATGCCGGCGAAGATGTTGACCAGGATCGCCTGTACCTTGTCATCGGAGAGCACCAGATTGAAAGCCTTGGTGGTCCGCTCGGGCGAGGCGCCCCCGCCGATGTCGAGGAAATTCGCGGGCTCGCCCCCGGCGTGCTTGATCATGTCCATGGTCGCCATCGCGAGGCCCGCCCCGTTGATGATGCAGCCGATGTTTCCATCGAGGCCCACGTAGCTCAAGCCCCGGTCCGCGGCCGCCATCTCGCGAGGATCTTCCTGCGATTTGTCGCGTAGCTCGGAGACGCTGGCGTGGCGGAACAGCGCGTTGTCGTCGAAGGCCATCTTGGCATCGAGCGCGAGCAGGCGCCCATCCTTTGTCACCACCAAGGGATTGACCTCCGCCATCGTGGCGTCGAGATCCCTAAACGCACGATAACAGCCTTGAATGGTCGTCACCGCCTGGCTAACCATCGCCCCAGGCAGGCGTAGCCCGAACGCGATCTCCCGGCATTGGAAGTCCTGCATGCCGACCGCGGGCTCCACCGATTGGCGCAGGATCGACTGCGGCCTCTTCTGCGCGATCTCTTCGATTTCCATGCCGCCTTCGCCGGAGGCCACGACCATCACGCGCTCGGACTGGCGGTCGAGCACGAAGCCGAGATAGATCTCGCGTTCGATGCCGGTCGCCGCCTCGATGTATAAGCGATGGACCACTTTCCCGCGCGGACCGGTCTGGTGGGTGACCAGGCGCTTGCCGAGCAGTTCGTCCGCAGCCTCCCAAATCTCATGGTCATTGGAGCAGACCTTGATGCCCCCGGCCTTACCGCGCGCCCCGGAGTGGATCTGGGCTTTGACCACCCATTTCTCACCGCCGATTTCCTTCGCGCGGTAGACCGCCTGCTCGGGGCTGTAGGCCAGCCCTCCGGCGGGGATCGCGACCCCGAAGTCTTTCAGGATCTCTTTCGCCTGATATTCATGAATATCCATCGGAACCTCGCTACTTTCTCTTCGACTTGGCCGCGGGTTTAGCACGCTGGCGGGCTTGGATGGCCTTGTCGATTTTGACGATGTTCTCCGCCATGCGCGCCGAGGCGGCGTCGATCATCCTGCCGTCGAGCTGCGCGGCGCCTTTGCCGGCCTTCGCCGCTTCCTTCAAGGCGACCAAGATGCGCTTGGCCCGCGTGACTTCCTTCTCGGGCGGCGACATGACTTCATTGGCAAGCGCGATCTGACTCGGGTGGATCGCCCACTTGCCTTCATAGCCGAGCGCCGCCGCGCGCCGCGCGCCGAGCCTGTAGCCTTCGGGATCGTTGAAATCGCCGAAGGG
>JBOIDM010000172.1:0-3871 GCA_050740575.1 Gammaproteobacteria bacterium | reverse complement strand
CTCCGCAGCTCACGGTGCAGACGCGCAGATGCGCAAGCGCCGGGTGCGGGTGCAGCGCTTCGATCTCGGCCGCAACGACACCCCGGAACTCCTTTGCCGCCGGCTCCACCGATTCGACCTCCAACCCCGCCAGGGTAAGGCGTTCGGCCAGTTCCGCCGTCGCCACTGGCGGATTGACCCACTCCCTGAGCCAGGCTTCACTCACACGCATGCTATGGTCCTAGCGCCGGTTATCGAAACTGCATCAGGAACCGGGCATCGTTCTCGAAGAACATCCGCAGATCGTCGACGCCGTAGCGCAACATCGCCAGCCGCTCGACCCCCAAGCCGAAGGCGAAACCGGTGTAGGCCTCGTTATCGATCCCGACGTGTTCGAATACCCGCGGATGCACCATGCCGCATCCGAGCACTTCCAGCCACCCGCCCTGCCCACACACGCGGCAACCGTTTCCACGGCACATCACGCACTGTATATCGACCTCCGCCGAAGGCTCGGTGAATGGGAAATAGGAGGGCCGAAAACGCAAGCGCAAATCGGTTTGCTCAAAAAAATTCCGCATCAAATCCTGCAAGATTCCCTTCAGGTGCGCGAAGCTGACGTCCACATCGACCATTAGACCTTCGACCTGATGGAACATCGGCGTATGGGTCAAGTCGGAGTCGCGGCGATAGACCCGGCCAGGCGCGATGATCCGCAGAGGCGGCTTGCGCGACTCCATGACCCGGATCTGCACCGGCGAGGTGTGGGTCCGAAGTACCGTATGCTCATCGAAATAAAACGTATCGTGCATCGCCCGGGCCGGATGCTCGGGCGGAATATTGAGCGCTTCGAAATTATAAAAGTCGGATTCGATCTCGGGTCCTTCGACGACCTCAAAACCGATCTGGGTCAAGAACGATTCGATGCGTTGTAAGGTGCGTGTGACCGGATGCAGCCCACCCGAGCGCTGCCCGCGTCCGGGCAAGGTTACATCGATGCGCTCGGCCTCGAGCGAACGGGCCAGTTGTTCTCGGAACAACACCGCCTGGCGTTTCGCGATTGCGTCGGTGACCGCTTCCTTGGCATCATTGATCGCCTTCCCTGCGGCCGGGCGCTCCGCGGACGGTAAGCTACCGAGTTGCTTCAGTGATCCGGTAATGACCCCTTTCTTCCCAAGGTAGGTTACCCGGACCTCTTCCAGTTTACTGAGCGTATGCGCCGCTGCGGTCGCTTCCTCGGCCTGCGCCAGTATTCCCTGCATGTCTATCACGCGATTGAGCCCGGGTTCCTAAAACAAAAGCAGGGGATAGGCTGCCCCTTCCCCTGCTTCTGCTTCGTAGAGCCTGTTCGGTTAACTTCGGTTTATCTTCGCCAGCGCCGGTCGCTCATAACGCGGCCTTTGCCGCCTCCGCGATTTCGGCAAACGCGGCCTGGTCGCTGACGGCGAGATGGGCGAGCACCTTACGGTCAATTTCGATGGCCGCCTTGTGCAACCCGTCTATCAGACGGCTGTAGGACAGCCCACATTGCCGGGCGGCGGCATTGATGCGCACGATCCACAAGGCCCGGAACTGGCGTTTGCGTTGACGCCGATCGCGATAGGCGTATTGCTGGGCACGGGTGACGCATTGTTTGGCGATCCGATAGACATTCTTGCGCCGGCCGCGATAGCCCTTCGCCTGTGCCAGGACCTTCTTGTGCCTTGCGTGCGCGGTGACTCCACGTTTTACTCTTGGCATAACATCTCACTCATTCACTAGGAATACGGCATCAGTTTGGTAATCGCACGCTGGTCGGAACCGTCGACGGCCAGCAACCCGCACAATCGCCGTTTCCGCTTGGCGCTCTTTTTGGTCAAGATATGGCTCTTGTAGGCCTGCCGGTGCTTGAACCGGCCCGAGGCCGTACGCTTGAAGCGTTTCGCCGCGCCTCGATTGGTTTTTAACTTTGGCACTTCCTACTCCTCAACGAATGCTTATTATCCCGCCCGCTTGGGTGACACCACCATCACCATTTGCCGCCCCTCGAGACGCGGGAACTGCTCGACGACCGCATGCGTGGCTAAATCCGCTTCGACCCGTTTCAGCATCTGCGCCCCCAGGTCTTGGTGCGCCATCTCCCGGCCCCGAAACCGGAGCGTGACCTTGACTTTGTCCCCCTCGCCGAGAAACCGTATCATGTTCCGGAGCTTAATCTGGTAATCGCCTTGATCCGTGCCGGGCCGGAGCTTGATCTCCTTGACCTGGATCTGCTTCTGCTTGCGTTTTTGGGCATGGCGCTTTTTACTCAACTCGAACAGAAACTTGCCGAAGTCCATCACGCGGCAAACGGGAGGGTCCGCCGTCGGAACTATCTCCACCAGGTCTAGATTATTTTCCTCCGCGGACTTCTGAGCTTCCGCCAGTGAAACAACGCCGACTTGATTCCCATCCGGCCCGATCAGGCGCACGCGTGGCGCGCTGATCGAAGCATTCACCCGATTTTTCTTATCGATATCTCAATCCTCCCGCTAATTCCGGACGCGCGTCGTGATCTCGGTTTGTAAGCGCTCGGTCATTTCGACCAAACTCATCGACCCCAGATCCTTACCGGACCGTGTGCGCACCGAAACGGTGTTTGTCTGCATCTCTCTATCGCCGGCGATGATCATATACGGCACTCGCTGCAACGTGTGCTCGCGGATTTTAAGGCCGATCTTTTCATTTCTCAAGTCAGGAACCACTCGAAATCCGTGAGTTACAAGGGTTTCCGCGAGCTGCCGCGCGTACTCGGCTTGGCCGTCGGTGATGTTGAGAACCGCCAGTTGTAGTGGCGCCAACCACAATGGCAAGGCCCCGGCATGCTCCTCGATCAGGATCCCGATAAAACGCTCCAACGAGCCGAGTATTGCCCGATGCAGCATCACCGGCGTGCGGCGCAAGCCGTCCTCGGCGACATAGTGGGCGCCCAGGCGCTCCGGCATGGAAAAGTCGACCTGAATGGTGCCGCATTGCCACACGCGTCCGATACAATCGGTGAGTGAGAACTCAATCTTCGGGCCATAAAAAGCCCCTTCCCCCGGTTGCAAGGACCACGCGAGCCCCTTGGCGTTCAAGGCCACTTCGAGCGCCAGCTCGGCCTTATCCCAAACGGCGTCGCTGCCGACCCGTTCCGCGGGACGCGTGGAGAGTTTCACGATGATATCGGTGAAACCGAAATCGGCATAAACCTCGAACAGCAGGTCGATGAAGACCGAAACCTCCGCTTGGATCTGATCGTCGGTACAGAAGATATGCGCGTCGTCTTGCACGAAATGGCGCACGCGCATAAGCCCGTGCAAGGTGCCCGACGGCTCGTTCCGATGACAAGAACCGAATTCGGCCAGCCGCAGCGGCAGCTCCCGATAGCTACGCAAGCTCTGGTTGAAAATCTGCACGTGGCACGGGCAGTTCATGGGCTTGACCGCGTAATCGCGGTTCTCCGAGCTAGTGGTAAACATGACCTCGCGGAACTTATCCCAATGCCCGGATCGCTCCCACAGGCTTCGATCCACGACCTCCGGGGTCCGGACTTCCTGATAACCGTGCCGGTGCAGTTTCTCGCGAATGTACCCTTGAACCGCCTGGTAGATCGCCCACCCCTTCGGATGCCAGAACACCATCCCCGGCGCCTCGGGCTGCATGTGAAAGAGGTGCAAGTGCTTGCCGATCTTGCGGTGATCGCGTTTCTCCGCCTCTTCCACCCGCCGGAGATAGGCATCGAGCGCCTGTTGGTCTGGCCACGCGGTGCCGTAAATCCGTTGCAGCATTTCGTTGCGCGGATCCCCGCGCCAATAGGCGCCGGCCACTTTGGTGAGCTTGAACGCCTTGAGCTTGCCGGTGCTGGGGACATGCGGACCGCGGCAGAGATCGA
>JBOIDM010000171.1:0-11335 GCA_050740575.1 Gammaproteobacteria bacterium | reverse complement strand
GAAATGGGGCGATCGCGCGCCCGTGCCAGCGGCCAAGTTGGTGGCCCCGGTGTTGGTGTTTGTTAGGGTCTAGTGTCCCGCCAGTGTCCCGCGCGGCGAACTAGCGGGCGGGGTGGGTGCGTAAGCTATTGGTTTTATTGGTGGGCCGTGTAGGGCTCGAACCTACGACCTACTGATTAAGAGTCAGCTGCTCTACCAACTGAGCTAACGGCCCATATACATATCAAGAGGCGCGATGGGGTGAGCGATGGGACTCGAACCCACAACAGCCGGATCCACAATCCGGGGCTCTACCATTGAGCTACGCCCACCATGACCTTGGCGTCTTAGTACGCACTTTGGTAATAATAGCTTCCGTCGGGGACCATGGCCCAGCCTTCTGCGAGGTTCACATTGGCGCGCCTGGCAGGACTCGAACCTGCGACCCTCGGCTTAGAAGGCCGATGCTCTATCCGGCTGAGCTACAGGCGCGTGTGCCGAACCAGATATTCGCCCATGTAAACCCATGCGCGGCGAGGTTGGTCGGGGCAGAGGGATTTGAACCCCCGACTCCCTGCTCCCAAAGCAGGTGCGCTACCAGGCTGCGCTATGCCCCGCTTGACAGATCCCGTGAAAGCGACCGCGATGATACGCACGGCCGGTGATCGCGTCAATCCGCGCACGCACCCCACCCTTCTCAGCGTTGCTGAAAATCGAGCGATCGAGGGAAGGAATCACACCCGCCGCCACCGGGTTCCCCCGGCGCTATCCTCGAGAATAACGCCCCGATCGGCCAGGTAAGCCCGGATCCGATCGGACTCCGGCCAGTCCTTGCGGTGTCGCGCCGCCGTTCGCTGCTCCAACAAGCGCTCGATGTCTTCGTCGGCGAGTACGGTCTGCTCCGCCGTTGAAGCCTTCGCCGCGCCCCACTTTAAATAATGCTCGGGATCCGATCCCAAGAGCCCGATCACCCCCGCGAGATGACGCGATGCCGCCCCGGCCTCGGCCGCTTGACGGGGGGCCGTATGCCGATACTTGTTGATATCCCGCACGATATCGAATAGAACCGCTATCGCCTCGGGCGTATTGAAATCGTCGTCCATGGCCGCCTGGAAGCGTTCCTCGTAGGGATTGGCGGGGCGGTACTCGGCGGCCGGGAGATCGCGCAGCGCCAAGTACAAGCGGGTCAGCGCGTTACGGGCATGATCGAGGTTCTCTTCGGAGTAATTCAAGGGGCTTCGGTAGTGACTGGTTAAAATAAAGAAACGCACTTCCTCCGGGTGATATCTCGCCAAGACCTCGCGCACGGTGAAGAAATTTCCCAGGGACTTCGACATTTTCTCTTCATCCACGCGCACGAAGCCGTTATGCATCCACACGTTGACGAAGGGCTGGCCCGTCGCGCCTTCCGACTGCGCGATTTCGTTTTCGTGATGGGGAAATTGCAGATCCTGGCCGCCGCCGTGGATATCGAAATGCGCGCCCAAACACTCGGTGGACATCGCCGAGCACTCGATATGCCAGCCCGGTCGTCCGGGTCCCCACGGGGATCCCCACGACGGTTCGCCGTCCTTGGCGTGCTTCCAGAGCACGAAGTCCAAAGGATCGTCCTTGGCTTCGTCCACCTCCACGCGCGCGCCGGCCCGCAGATCCTCGACCCGTTTTCCGGAAAGCCGGCCGTAATGCTCAAAACTACTCACGTCATAGTAGATATCGCCATTGGCTGATTGGTAGGCGTGCCCGCGCGTCAATAGGCGCTCGATCATCCGCAACATCTCATCGATGTGTTGGGTCGCGCGCGGCTCGACATCGGGCTTGATCACGCCCAGGGCCTCTGCATCCTCGTTCATGCAATCGATGAAGCGCGCGGTAACGGCATCGATCGGTTCATTCTGTTCGCGCGCGCGTTTGATGATTTTGTCGTCGACATCGGTGATATTACGCACGTAGGTCACCTCATATCCCCGTGCGCGGAGGTAGCGCACAACGACATCGAAGACCACCATGACGCGCGCGTGGCCGAGATGGCAATAGTCGTAGACGGTCATGCCGCACACATACATGCGGACCTTTCCCGGAACCAGTGGCCGGAATTCCTCCTTCCGGCCGGTAAGCGTGTTATAGATTTGCAGCACGGGATCGCCCTTAACCCAGATGACTCTGTAACCTAGCGCGCATCCGTTCGGCCCCGAGTAGCTCATAGACCGCCGCCAGCTCCGGCCCATCGACGCGCCCCGTCAGCGCCGCTCGCAGTGGCAGGAACAACCGTTTTCCGCTCTCCGCGACGTTCGCCTTGAGCGTGGCTATAAAGCCCTGGAAGTCGTCCGGATGACGCGCCAAGGCTTCCGCTGCGCCGCGAAAATACCCAGGCTTCGCCTCAGCGATTGCTTGCGACGCTGCTTGCGAGAACTCGGCCGGTCCTCGATAAATAATGCTGGCCCAGGCGCGCGCGTCCTCAGGCAGGAGCACATTTGCCCGTATCGCCTTGATAAAGCTCTGCCGAGCCGCTTCGGGAACGAGATCCCGCGCCGGTTCTCCCATCCAATTCCAAAGTTCCTCCGCGCCCGCCCGGTGCAAGACCTCGCGCTGCCAAAAGTCCAACTGCGCGGGGCTGAAGCGCGCCGGCGCGCGGCTCAACCGGGATAAAGAGAAGCCGCCGATCAAGCCCTCGGTGTCCAAATAACCGGGATCCTCATAAGTGTGGCCGAGGCGCGCCAAGGCATTGTTGATGGCGCTCGGAAGATAACCGCGCCCGCGTAGCGATTGCACCGACAGGCTCCCGGCGCGTTTCGACAGGGGCTGGCCGGCCTCATCGAGGACCAAGGCGATATGACCATAACGCGGTCTGCGCAGTGCGAGGGCCTCGAGGATCAGGATCTGCCGCGGCGTATTGCTCAAGTGGTCCTCGCCGCGCACGACATGTGTAACGCCCATCAAGGCGTCATCGATGGCGTTACAAAAAAAGAACGCGGCGCTGCCGTCCGATCGCCGGATCACGAAATCGCCGATGTCGTCCGTGCAGAAAGACTGAGGACCTCTCACCAAGTCGCCGAATTCGATCGTCCTGCCCGCCGACACCCGAAACCGCAACGAGGGCTGCTGACCTTGCGCCCCAAACCGCGCAACCTCCTCCCCCGTTAAGCGGGCGCAGGTCCCGGGATAGCGGGGTGCCCTGCCCGCGGCGAGCTGGGTCTTGCGCGCGAGCGCAAGCTTGTCCGGCGAGCAAAAACAGGGATAGGCCAGACCCTGCTCTTGGAGCTCGTGGTAGTACTGCGCGTAGAGGGCCGTGCGTTCCGACTGCCGATAGGGCCCCCGCGTCCCGCCGGCGCTGAAACCCTCGTCCCACTGTAGACCCAGCCAGATCAAATCTGCCAGCAGGGTATCGAGGGCGGCATCGCTTTCGCGCGCCCGGTCGGTGTCCTCGATGCGCAGGAGAAAGATGCCTTGTTCCTTGCGGGCGAAGAGCCAATTGAAGAGCGCCGTGCGCACGTTCCCTAAATGCAGGAGCCCGGTGGGGCTCGGCGCAAAGCGCGTGGTGATCGTTTCCCCCCTCATCGCGTGGGATGGTACCTGAAAAAAGGTATACTAACCAAGGCTATCGACACGGGCGCTTTCTTGGGACGGGAGGAACATGGCGACGCTTTTCATTTCCGATTTACATCTCAGCCCGGAGCGGCCGGACAAGCTCGCCCTGTTTTACAAGCTTTTAGTCGGACCCGCGCTCGAGGCCGAAGCACTCTATATCCTCGGCGACTTGTTCGAAGCGTGGATCGGGGACGACGACACGACCTCACCCCATCGTGAGATCGTGGAGGCGCTGGCGCGCTACGCCGCGACCGGAAAGCCGCTGTATCTGATGCACGGCAATCGAGACTTTCTCATGGGTCACGCGTTCGAGGCCCGCAGCGGCGGAAGGCTGCTCCCCGATCCCTCCCTCATCGACCTCTACGGAGAAAAGACCTTGTTGATGCACGGCGATACCCTCTGTACGCAGGACACCGACTACCAAGCGTTCCGAAAACAGGTGCGCGATCCGCGTTGGATAACGGGGTTTTTGCAAAAACCGCTCGCGGAACGGGCGGCCATTGCGAGTAACCTGCGGGAGGGCAGCCGCGCGGCGACCCGCCAGAAGGAAGCCGAGATCATGGACGTCGAGCCCGCGGCGGTTTCACAAACGATGATCGACCACGGGGTGCGCCAGCTGATCCACGGCCACACCCACCGGCCGGCCATTCACCGCTTCGAGATCCAAGGCCAGAGCGCGCGCCGCATCGTCCTCGGCGATTGGTACGGGGATGATTATGTCCTCCTCTATTCCGCAAAGGAACCGCAATTGGTGACCGCGGCGGCATTGACGAATCCGTAACACGGCAAGCTTTGGTTCCGGGAAGAAACTCCTAACGGCACGGCATGCTCGAACCGGAACAGATTGCCAGGGCAGCGATCGACGATCTCCTTCGGGCCGCCGGCTGTCAGGTATGCGTCGTCGCGGACGCGAACATCCACGGCGCGTCCGGCGTGGCCATCCCCGAATTTCCACCGGTTCTTTCCTTGCACTAGCCCATGGCGCTGAAGAAATCCCAGCTCTACTCCTCGCTCTGGCAGTCCTGCGACGAGCTGCGCGGCGGCATGGACGCCTCGCAGTACAAGGACTATGTTCTGACGCTGCTGTTCATGAAATACGTCTCGGACAAGTACGCGGGCGAGCCCGGTGCGCTCATCGAGGTACCGAAGGGCGGCGGCTTCGCCGACATGGTCGCGCTCAAGGGCGACAAGGAGATCGGCGACAGAATCAACAAGATCATCGGGCGGCTTGCCGAGGCGAACGACCTCAAGGGCGTGATCGATCAGGCGGACTTCAACGACGAGAGCAAGCTCGGCTCGGGCAAGGAGATGCAGGACCGGCTCTCGAAGCTGGTCGCGATCTTCGACGGCCTCGACTTCCGCGCCAACCGGGCCGAGGGCGACGACCTCCTGGGCGACGCCTACGAGTACCTGATGCGCCACTTCGCCACCGAGAGCGGCAAGAGCAAGGGCCAGTTCTACACCCCGGCCGAGGTCTCGCGCATCATGGCGCAGGTCATCGGCATCGAGCGCGCCGGCGAGCTGAGGGACCCCACCGTCTACGACCCCACCTGCGGCTCCGGCTCGCTCTTGATAAAGGCCGCCGACGAGGCCGCGACGCCGAAGCTTGCCATCTACGGCCAGGAGATGGACGTCGCCACCTGGGCCTTAGCGCGCATGAACATGATCCTGCACGGGCACCCCACTGCTGAGCTGTGGCGCGGCAACACGCTCTCCGCGCCGCACTTCAAGAACAAGGACGGCAGCCTCAAGACCTTCGACTTCGCCGTCGCCAATCCGCCCTTCTCGGCCAAGGCCTGGTCTAGTGGGCTCGACCCGGCCCACGACGAGTTCGGGCGCTTCGATGTCGGTATCCCACCGGCCAAGAACGGCGACTACGCCTTCCTGCTGCACCTCATCAAGTCGCTCAAGAGCACCGGCAAGGGTGCCATCATCCTGCCGCACGGCGTGCTGTTCCGCGGCAACAAGGAGGCCGACATCCGCAGGAACCTCGTGAGCCGCGGCCTGATCAGGGGCATCATCGGACTGCCCCCCAACCTCTTCTACGGCACCGGCATCCCCGCCTGCATCGTCGCGATCGACAAGGAGCACGCTCACGCCCGTACCGGCGTGTTCATGATCGACGCGAGCAAAGGCTTCGAGAAGGACGGCAATAAGAACCGCCTGCGCGCGCTCGCTGCCGGAACCAAGGTCTACGCAACCAACCGGAGGCACGTCGCGACCATTGTGATGCCGCTCCCGGGCGTCGAAGAGCAAACCGCCATCGCCACCGTCCTCTCCGACGTGGACGCCGAAATCGCTGCGCTCGAAGCCCGCCGCGACAAGACCCGCGCGATCAAGCAGGGCATGATGCAACAGCTCCTCACGGGCCGGGTACGGCTGATATGAGTGGACGCAATCCGCCAACGTGCTGGATCATCGCAGGCCCCAACGGCGCCGGGAAGACCACCTTTGCCCTCAAATATCTTCCGGAGGTGGCGGGTTGTCGGAACTTCGTCAACGCAGATCTGATCGCGGCGGGGATGGCGCCTCTAGCACCCGAGCAGGCGCTGGTCAAGGCATCGCGGGTTTTCCTGGCCGAGATCGCGCGCCATGTCGCGGCACGCCACGACTTCGGTTTCGAGACAACCCTCGCGGGGCGCAGCTATCTGCGTTTGATCGAACGCCTGAAAGAAGACGGATGGCGGGTGGAATTGATTTATCTCGCGCTGCCGAATGTTGAGATGTCGAGGCTGCGCGTGGCCGAACGGGTCGCGCATGGTGGCCATGACATCCCGCTGCCCGACATCGAACGGCGATTTGCGCGCAGTCTGCGCAATTTTCTTACGCTCTTCGCTCCACTCGCGGATCGCACCCGTTGTTTTCTCAATAGTGGCGAGGAGCCGGAGCTGGTATTTTTAGAGCAGAACGGCGAGCACGAAATCGCTGAGCTGGCAGCTTTCGAACTTTTACAACGTGAGGCAAAGCGATGAAGCAGCTTTCAGACGACGATCGTTTGGCCCTGGAGACGCTGCGTCGTGCCGTCCACGAAGCGCTGGAACGCAAGCGTCGGCTGGGCCAATACGCGGTCGTGTGGCGCGGGGGCGGGCCGGTATGCATCGGCCCCGATGCTCCAATCGAGCCCCATCCGTCCAATGTCGAACCGTCGAGCGTTTCTCGCGCTGTGGCCGAGAGCGGTGACTTGAGCCAATAGAAAAGGCGTGAGCACAGTCGGTCAGAGGGAAATCCACATCCAACGGGAGGTCGTCCAATTTTTCTCGGACGCGTTGGGCTACCGTTACCTCGCTCACTGGAAGGACCGCGGGGGCAGCCACATCGAGGAGGCATTCCTCCGGGACTGGCTCAAGCGCCAGGCGCACGGCGACAAGCTCATCACCAAGGCGCTGCACGAGCTTTGCCAGGCCGCGGCGCTCGGCGGCGGCAAGACGCTCTACGACGCCAACCGCGAGGTCTACGGCCTGCTGCGCTACGGGGTGAAAATCAGGCCCGAGGTCGGCGAGCAGACCGTCATGGTCTGGCTGATCGACTGGGAGAACCCCGAAAACAACGACTTCGCCGTTGCCGAGGAGGTGACGGTCGCCGGGGTCGAAACCCAATCGGCGAAGGATGGTCGGCCCCGGGGTTTCGAGCGAAGCGAGACGCGAGAGCGAAGAAACACAACCACGCCGAGGATATCGTGAGAATCGTGCGCGAGGAGTTCGGCAACAGCAACGCGAGCCCCCAAGCGATCGCGCGATCGGGGATATACGCGGCCGCAAACGTCGAGCGACTAGGCCTGCTCTGACAACCTTGCACATAAAGGAGACGCGAGTTGGCGGATCCACAGACAGCTCAGATCAACGGTTCCCGACTTGCCACCACGTTCGCATTGCGGCCGCAGCAGTTCGCGTGGTTGCTGGGCGCGGGGGCGTCCGCTTCAGCGGGCATCCCCACCGGTTACATGATGATCCGCGACTTCAAGACGCACCTCTTTTGCCAGGAGACTAGGTTACCCCGTCGAGAGGTCGATGCCACAGATCCGCTTTGGGTTGAACGCGTTGAGGCGTTCTTCCGACAGCGGTCATTGCTGCCTCCGGCGGGCGATCCGTCCGAGTATGCAGCAGCGTTCGAAGCCGTTTACCCAACCGAGGAAGAACGGCAGCTTTACATCGAGGACGCGATCCGCAAGGGAACGCCCTCTTTCGCACATCGAGTATTCGCGTCCCTGATCTCGACAAAGCGGGTGCCTTGCGTCTTCACAACGAACTTCGATCCACTCGTCGAGATCGCAACTACCCACACCGACCAGTTGCTAGATGCGAGCGAGCGCGCTCACCTGACCGTTGCGGCGCTTGACTCCGTGGAGCGTGCCAGCAGATGCCTTCGCCAGTCGAGCTGGCCGCTTGTTGCGAAGATCCATGGTGACTACAAATCCGTACGGCTGAAGAACACCACGGATGAGCTTCAGCGGCAGGACGCGTACATGCGCGCGGTGCTCGTGGGGGCGTGCCAGCGGTTCGGCTTGATCGTGGTCGGCTACAGCGGACGCGATGAGTCCGTAATGCAGGCACTAGAAGATGTGTTGCAAACATCGGCCGCGTACCCGGCGGGTATCTACTGGGTCGGCCACTCCGAAAAGGATCTGTTGCCTGCTGTTCGCCGACTGTTTGCGAAAGCGACTGCTGCCGGAGTAGCGGTCGCGTTCGTTCAGTCGCAAGGGTTCGACGAGCTTGCGGCGGACCTACTCAATCCGATCACATTGCCAGACGTGCTCCATAAGCACGTCTTTGAGCGACGCCCTCAGGAGAGGCTGCGATCTGTGCGGCTACCGACTGTTGTAGCGCGAAAGTTTCCGATCTTGCGATGCTCGGCATTCCCGATTTCCCAGATGCCCACTATCGCTCGGCGACTGACGCTATCCAAACCTGTATCCACCGTAAAGGTGAGGCAACTACTCAAGGAAGCGAAGGTCCGCGCCGTGATGGCCAGCACGGGCCGAGCTGTCGCCGCGTTTGGTCCAGACGAGCAGCTTGTGGCGGCGCTTTCGTCGCTTGGCGCTCGCGTCGACGGCACGATGTCTTTGAAGCCCGACGCCGAGAGCTGGGCGTTGGGGCTACTCTACGACGCACTGACAACGGCGTTGTGCCGTCATCGACCTCTGTATGTGCGCATGCGGCGGTCCGGGCATTCGCTCCTGGTTGCGCTAGGTAAGCCCGGCGAAAGTGAGGAACGAAAGCGAACGCGCGCTCAGCGCTTGGCCAAGCTGCAACGCGCATACAAATCGCCGCTTGGTGGCACTATGCCGAATCTCGGATTCCCGTTCGCCGAAGGTGTTCGACTTACCTTGGAGTATTGCGCTGACCGCTGGTGGTGCGTGTTCGATCCATTCACCTTCATCGAATTTCCGCAGCCGCAGGACGCACAACCTGAGGTTGACGGTGAAACTGAAGAGGTATCACCCGTGTCCTTCCGCCGCGGCGATCCAGCCGGCGACTGGCGCCGTGAGCGGTGGGCCACTAGGTACAACCCGATCTGGACGAACATCATTGATGCTTGGGCCGACTTGTTGTGTTCGTCTGACGAGGGCACGATCTGCGCATTCGGGCTCGATGCCGATTCGGGCATTGATGCGCTATTCGGTGTGTCGAGTGTGACGGCTTGGAGTCGCCCCGGCCAGCACCACGCGTACTTCGATAGGCAGCGGTGATGGCAACAACCTACGCCGCCTCGAAGCTGCCACCCTTCACGCTGCTGGACGAGCCGCTGTTGGCCTTCGCGCCAGACAAAGACGACGCAACCGATCTGCATCCGCTGCGTGGCCTGTTGAAGTTCGGGCCATACACCAAGTCGGCATTCAAGCCTTTCACGCCCGAGCTACGGATTGCTACCGTGGGGCCTGCGAGCGCTTGGCAGCAGCGCGGCCAGCTGATGAAGACCTTGCAGACGGCCCATCAACCAAGCGACAGGCGCGGATACCTGCCGTGTTTTCCGGGCTTTGAATCCCTGTTTGGCGTACCTCTGACGGCAGCATCGGCCACCGCCCACATCAAGTGGCCCGAAGGAGTGGCCGAGCTGTCTCGAGACGGAGAACTCGAGGCGCGCCTGCGGGCGGGGATGAGTGATGCCATGCGCCGACTCTCGGCGGTGCGGGATCAGTTCGATGTGGTGCTGGTCCACTTTCCGGATAGCTGGGGGCCTGCGTTGCGTTCCCGGGGCTTTGACGCTCATGACGCACTGAAGGCTCTGGGTGCACAACACGGGATTCCCTCGCAGGTGGTCAACGATCGCACGTTCTCGTTTCAGTACAAAGCGTCTTTGGCTTGGCGTTTAGCGATTGCCTTGTATGTCAAGGCCGGCGGCATCCCTTGGAAGCTTGCACCACTGCCCGGCGTGCCTGCGGATACCGCCTACATCGGACTTGCCTATGCGCTTCGGAGCAAAGCGGATGAAACGCACTACGTCACTTGTTGTTCGCAAGTGTTCGACATGGACGGTGGAGGCATGCAATTCGTCGCCTTTGAAGCACGCGACCCAGTAGCCGATGTCGACGAAGCGCGCACCAATCCTTTCCTCAGCCGCGACGACATGCGAGCGGTTTTGGCTCGCAGCCTTTCCCTCTACCAAGGCCGCAACGGCGGTGCTCTGCCCAAGCGTCTTGTGATTCACAAAACGACGGCTTTCAAGAGCGATGAGTTGGTCGGCGCACTCGATGCCCTCTCGAGTGTTCCCGAAGTCGAATGCATCGAAGTGGGCAGCAATTCAGCTTGGCGCGGCGTTTGGCTGGTCGAGTCTGAGAGGCAAAGACCACCAAGCAAACCTTCGAGCTATCCGGTGCCGCGAGGGGCATTGCAGCTGTGTTCGGGCATTTCCGCACTGCTATGGGTCGCAGGCAATGCGCCTGGCGCATCGACGACCGGTGACTACTACCAGGGCAAGAAAAGCATTCCTCGCCCGTTGAAGCTGACACGACACGCAGGAGCCGGTCCTTTGGAAACCACAGCGCTCGAAGCTTTGGCGTTGACCAAGATGGATTGGAACAACGACGCGCTCTATGACCCCGTGCCAGTGACCATTCGCTACTCTCAACGCCTCGCGCGCACAATCGCCAATGTCCCTGAACTACCAGGCACAACTTATCCGTACCGCATGTTCATGTAGCAACGGCGCGAGCAGGTCAGGGCTCAGCAAGAAGACTGCTATTTGCTGAGATCATTGACCAGAGTCTTGCGGATTCTTAACCCGCTTGGCCTTCTCGCCTTCGGTCAGCGTGCGCACTATGGATTCGATCGGGGCACCTGTCTCGACGGCAGTCGAACTGGAAACATTGGTGATCAGCGCTTTACGGTATTGTTCTGGAACCCGCAAGTAGGGGTTGGTTTCGATTAACGGTTTCCTTAGCATGGTGTAATAGTAGCAACGCTTGAGCACCTCCACCATCATTAAAAAGTCTGGAACGTCACCCGCCGGAGTGGCAGCCATCTGAGGTTGACCACCAATTCCACTGTATCATCACCGTTATGCCCAACGACATTTCCGCGGACCACGAGCGTCTTTCGGGGACCATCGAGCGGGTGACCTTCCATAGTCCCGAGAGCGGCTTCTGCGTCCTGCGCGTGACCGTCCGGGGGCAGCGGGATCTGGTGACGGTCGTGGGCAGTGCCGCGGCGGTCCATCCGGGGGAGTATGTCGAAAGCACGGGCCACTGGATCAACGACGCCACCTACGGCCGGCAGTTTCGCGCCGCGGAGTTGCGCATCGTGCCTCCGAGCACGCTAGAAGGCATCGAGAAATA
>JBOIDM010000170.1:0-17867 GCA_050740575.1 Gammaproteobacteria bacterium | reverse complement strand
CCTGCATGCTGTGAGCTTCGACCTACCGGCCAGCCACAAGGTCGCAGTAGTAGGAACGAGCGGCGCGGGCAAATCGACACTGTCGCGCTTGCTGTTCCGCTTCTACGACGTGAGCGGCGGGCGCATCACCATCGATGGCCAGGATATTCGCCGGATCACGCAGAAAAGTCTGCGCCGCGCCATCGGTATCGTGCCGCAAGATACGGTGCTCTTTAACGACACCATCTATTACAACGTCGCCTATGGTGAATCCCACGCGTCGCACGCTGAAGTCATCCAGGCGGCCAAGCATGCACATATCCACGATTTCATCGAGTCGCTGCCCGATCGATATGACACGCTCGTCGGAGAGCGCGGCCTCAAGCTCTCGGGCGGCGAGAAACAGCGCGTCGCCATCGCGCGCACTATCTTGAAGAATCCCTGCATCTTGGTGTTCGACGAAGCCACCTCTGCGCTCGACTCCAGGACCGAGAGGACCATTCAGGCCGAGCTCAGGCAGGTGGCGCAGAACCACACGACCTTGGTGATCGCCCATCGCTTGTCCACCATCGTCGACGCGGATCAGATCCTCGTCATGGAGCAGGGCCGCATCATCGAGCGCGGCGGCCACCGCGAGCTACTCGACCTTGGCGGCGCCTATGCGCGCATGTGGGCGCTGCAGCAGGAAGAAGAGGCGAAGGAATTGGAACGTGCTCAAGAGCTGCGGTTGACCGAATCGATCGTCGCGCTCGGGTGAGAGGACCCGCGCCCGCTATTTTCTGGGCGCGGGAGCAGCGGGCTTACCCGCTCATCGAAAGCTGGTATTGCTTATAGTATTGCAGCACGCGCCGCACGTAGGTCTGGGTCTCCGGATAGGGCGGGATCTTGTGGCCATAGCGGATCACCGCATTTTCACCCGCATTATAGGCCGCGAGCGCGAGCACCAGGTTATTCTTGAACATGCCCATGAGATCGCGCAGGTAGCGCGATCCGCCGCTTAAATTCGCAATCGGATCTTTACGGTTGATGACCCCGTAGCGTAGCGCGGTACCGGGCATGAGCTGCATGAGACCCACCGCGCCGGCGCGCGAGACCGCTATTGGATTGTAAGCCGATTCGGCCTTGATCACGGCATGCAATAAAGCATGAGGGAGCCTATAGCGTAGCGCTGCCTGGGCGATGGCGGGCGCATAAAGCATACGATTCTTCCCGCTATCGGCATACACCTTGCCCGAGGGCAGGGTCCAACCCTTCCAAGTGCGGACGATACGTTTATAACCGGAGTGGCCTGGCCGGTCGGTGAGGTAGACCCGGCCGTATTTATCGACGAATTTGTAGATATCGGCGTGCGCTTGGGGTGCGAAAAACAGCACCACCATAATCGCAAGATAAGAAACCGGGGTTTGCTGGTTCTGCGCCATAGATCTCGTTCTCGTATTAAGGCAGGTGCATGGGCGTCAAAGATCCGGTCACCTGCATGACCAAAAGGGCATAAAGCCCCGCGGCGGCATCATCAAGCATGATCCCCACTCCCCCCGACACGCGCGCATCGATGGTTCGAATCGGCCAGGGCTTGAATATATCGAGGGCTCTAAACAGCACGAACCCGAGCACGATCCAAGCCCAACCGTCCGGCGCCGACGTCATGGCCACGAGGTAACCGACCACTTCGTCCCAAACGATCGCGGGGTGATCGTGTGACCCCAGGGCCTGGGCCGCGCGCTGGCACACCAACACACCGACACCGAACAGAACTACCGTCACTATTAAATACCACAGCAGGGGGACTGCTTGCAACGCCAGGTACGCCAGAACTCCAAGAAGCGTTCCGGCGGTACCCGGTGCTAGTGGAGCACACCCTGTGCCAAACCCCAATGCTAAAAGATGGGCGGGATGGCGTAAAAAACCTGACGGGATCGGAGGGGCGGATCCATAGGGCTTTTTCACGCTCCGCGTTATACCTTATCCCGTGCATGGCGCGCCAGCAGCGGCCGAGAGGCTAACCGATCGCTGACGCGCTGAGTTCGATGGCGTCGGTGCGAATAAGTCTGGCGAGGGGCGGTAAACTGGGTGCAAGGATCCTAAGCACCTTCGCTGCCGTGGCGCGGTAGGCGGTGAGCTTGCCGCCGTAAATCGCCACCAGGTGCGGCCGGGCCGGGTCGTCACAAAGCAAGACGGTTTCCCGCGATCGACCCTGCAGCGAAGCGTCCTGCTTGGGCAGGACGCGCAATCCCGCCATCGCCGTCATGCGTTTCCCGGGATAGCGCGGAAAATAATGGCGGACCGTTTCTTCGAGGTACTCAATCTCCTGGGGAAGCGGGCGCACCGACTCGGGATCGCTTCGGAACAGGGACTCGGTCGTCCCGACCAGGGTCGCGTCGCGCCAAGGCATCACGAATACCGGACGCCGGTCGCGCGGCGACTCGACGTAGAACACCCGATCGATCAACGGCCGGTCGAAATGGATATGGGTTCCCTGCACCAGATCGATCGCCAGCGAGGGCGCCTGCGCCCGTTCTTGGATCTCGTTGACCCAGGGTCCACCGGCGTTGATCAACACCGTCGCCACGCAGGTGCGCACCTGCCCTCGCGCGCGATAGCGGATGCGATAAGCATCGCCGTCGCGCACGGCGCCCTCGAAGAGCGCGGGATAAATCACCTCGGCCCCGTACGCCTTGGCGGAGCCCAAGACCGCGCGCGTCAAGCCGGCATCGTCGGTTTGCGCGTCCCAATATTCGAAGACCGCGCGCAGCCCGGCCATCCGCAATCCGCCGAGTGTATCCCACGCGTTGCGCACTAGCGATCGAAACCGCGTACCGCGCTTGCCGCCCCCGAGCAGGGCATAGACCGACAAACCCAAGCGGATCTTCCACGCTGGACGCACCGAGTCCTGATACACCGGGATCAGGAATGGAACGCGGCGGACGAGACTCGGCGCGATGCGCAGCAGGATCTCACGCTCGCGCAGCGATTCGCGCACCAGGCGCACCTGGCCGCTCTCGAGATAGCGGAGCCCGCCGTGGATCAGCTTGCTCGATCGCGACGAAGTCCCTGCCCCCGGTGCGCTCTTTTCGATCACCAAGGTGCGGTAGCCGGCCGCGGCCTGGGCCACGCCGGCCCCGTGAATTCCTGCACCCACGACGGCGATATCATAACGGTCTTCGGTCATGGCGGCGGATCGCGAAGGTGATGAAGCTCTCCGAGCAATTCCCCCACCGCGAAGGTCTCGACGAGATCCACACCGCGTTCCCAGAGCGCCAGCGCCACGACGGCATGGCGGACCTCGAAGGCGGCGAGCTTCGCGCCTGGACACCGAAGCTCGCCCGTGGGTGGTAATCCATCGATATCACAAAAGACATAGTGAGGATGGAGCAAGCGTACGCTATCGAGATTCTCCCAACGATCGATCACCGCACCGATAGCGTAAGCCCGCGCGTGGCAAATAAACTCCTCCGAATACGAAATCAAAACAACCTGGCGCGCGTAACGGGAAAGCACCGCATCGACGCAGTCGAACACCCGCCCTACACCGAACCGCTCGATGGATTCGGTCTTGATTTCCATGAATCCCACGACCTCCGGGTTGGAGATGAGAATCCGGCCCATCGCCTCCAGCGAGGCGATGGGCTCCCCCTGGAAGCGATCCCCGAAGCGCCCGGGTTCATGGGCCGACAAGGAAACTAACTCGGTGAACTTGAGTTCATGGATGCTGCCAGGGACACCGCAGACGCGGTCCAAGGTTCGGTCATGAAACAAGATGGGTACGAGGTCAGCGGTGAGTTGGACATCGCATTCAAAATACTTGGCCCCGGCCGCGAGCGCGGCATGGATGGCAGCGCCGGTATTCTCCGGGTAATGGAGCGCATACCCGCGATGTGCCACGAGATCCGGTGCCGGTCTCACAGCGTCTTTAAGTACTCGATGACAGCCCGCCGCTCGTCCTCGTTCAGATGATCGCCAAAGGTATGCCCGCTATTGCCGGCACCGGGCAGCGTGGTGTCGTAAACCCATTTCCTCGCGTGGGGCTCCGCTCCTTCCTTGCCTGCCACAAGCTCGGTATATCTCCAGCCCAGTGTCTTTTGATCATAATCCTTGGAATCGAACGAGCGGCGCCAATACCGTGGCCGCATCCCGCTCCTCAATAAGGCCTCGATCGTCGGCACTGAGCCATTGTGCAGGTAAGGCGCGGTGGCCCAAACGCCATCCAAGGGTGGCGCGATATAACCTCGGGCCGGAGCGAGGCGTGCGGACTCGCCGTAGAACGATCGGCCAAGCCAGCGCAGAAACCGATCTTCGCTTCCGCCGGTGGCAGCCAGGGCGATGGCCGGATCGGTGCCAATCCGCTCGAGATCGATAACGAGATTCGGGTAAGTCCAGTTCTCCCCGTAGGTCCCATGGCATTGCGTGCAGTTAGCCTCGAACACCAGGCGGCCCCTCGCCGCAAGCGCTTGATCGGTTGCAAACGGATATGCGGGCGGCTGCAAAGACCCAATAAAAACGCGTATATCGGCCGCGTAAGCATCGATGGCGCGCGCCTCCTCGACGCTATCCGTGCACAAGGTCGACGCCAGGATCATGAGGCGCGCGTGATCGCCGCGCCCGGCAGCCGTATCGAACATCGCATGCTTTTTCTTCATGCGCCACCAGGGCGGTACGGTGGCGGGCAAAGGTCGGGTGGGCAGGGCTGCGATGAGCGCTGTCGGCGACCAGGCGAGCGTCTCAGGATCGCGGTGCGCGAAGAGCGCCCAGGTGATGCTGATCGCCGGGTTTAAACCCACCGTGTCGGTGGTGCTGTAGGGGCCGATGGCCTCGAGCCTGTCCGCCCATTTGCGCCATTCGCGTGCCGCCTTCTCGTCTTGGACATAGGCGCCGAGTCCCTCGATGTAGGGCACGCGGTCCTCGGTAAAATCCAGCGCTTCGTTGCCGAGTCCAACGATGAGCCGCCCATCGAAAAAACCCGCATGACAGGTCAGGCAATTCGACACGACCAGCTCCACCCCGTCCTGGGTCGTATGCGCCGTGAGGTTGTAGGGCAACTCCGCGTTGCGCCCTTCCCGGCCCGGTAAACGATGCGACGGCGGGGGCGGGTCCGTGCTCTCGCGGTAAGCCGCGTAGGGAATGCCGCAACTGACATAGGGTTCGGTGACCAGCGCCCGATAGCCCCTTTCGGGATCGCCGGACCGTTGCGGCTCGCGCGGGACCGGACCGACCGGAGATCGGAGGGCGGCGATATCGGCCCGCTCACCGGCTTCGCAACCGGCCAGCAATAAACACCCATAGACAAACGCTGGTAACAACGCTCGACGCATGATGGTAACCGGACAATCCATAACGGCTCGGCCGCGCAATCGGCGGGCGGCTCCTTGCCTTCCCGGAAGCGCGGGAAAGAGGGCGCGAAGGGCGAGCTTCGAGCCCACGCTGCTTGCTGGTATGAAGGCCGATATTATCATTTTTTATGCATTTCAGTCTGTGCCTCGACGACGACCGCGTGCACCGTCCGAACCTCACGGGACCCAGAACCGTGACGCGCTCGTCGGGGAAGCCGGGTAAAGATGCTACAATTTCTTAAACGAAGCGGATTCGACTCCGATGAGTAACGACACGGCCGAGCGTGCGCGCGAGATTGTGGGCGCCGTCTACCGCTCCGAGTCGCGCCGCGTCTTCGCAACGTTGATCCGGCGCCTCGGGGACTTCGATCTCGCCGAGGAAGCGCTGCACGATGCCTTCAGGGCCGCGCTGGAGCAGTGGCCACGGGAGGGTGTGCCCGCCAATCCGCGGGCGTGGCTCGTTTCGACTGGCCGCTTCAAGGCCATCGACAGCATGCGTCGCCGCGCCCGATCCGAGCCGTTGCCCGACGATATCGAGGAGCGACTCGCGACCGACGCAGATGAAGGGTTGGACGACGAGAGCGTCGAGGACGATCGGCTGCGGCTGATCTTCACCTGCTGCCATCCGGCCCTACCGCCGGACGCCCAGGTGGCGCTGACGCTGCGCGAAGTATGCGACCTCACCACCGAGGAGATCGCGCGTGCCTTCCTCACCGCGCCACCCACGCTGGCCCAGCGCATCGTGCGTGCGAAGGCGAAGATCCGCGATACGCGCATTCCTTATCAGGTACCATCGCTGACCGATCTACCGGATCGATTAGATAGCGTACTGCGGGTGGTTTACCTCGTGTTCAACGAAGGCTACTCCGCGTCATCCGGTGCGTCGCTGACGCGCCACGATCTCTCGGGCGAGGCGATCCGCCTGGGGAGACTGCTGATCGAATTGCTGCCGGAGCCCGAAGCGCTGGGGCTCCTCGCGCTGATGCTGCTGCAGGAATCGCGTCGCGTCGCGCGCAGCTCGCCGGCGGGCGAGCTGGTCCTGCTGGACGAGCAGGACCGCTCGCTCTGGAACCGGGATCAGATCGGGGAGGGATCGGCGTTGGTAGAGCGGGCGTTGTCATCGCGCAGCTTCGGTCCGTACACCCTGCAAGCGGCGATCGCCGCGGTGCACGCCAACGCACCCAACGCCGCGGCGACCGACTGGGCCCGGATTGTCGGACTGTATGACGTCCTGGCACGGGCAGAGCCGTCACCCGTGGTCGAGCTGAACGGTGCCGTAGCGGTGGCGATGCGCGACGGCCCGTTGGCGGGCCTTGCTCTCATCGATGCCATCCTGGCGCGCGGTGATCTCGCAGATTATCACCTGGCGCACTCGGCACGGGCGGAGCTGTGCCGGCGGCTAGGCAGAACCGCCGAAGCCCGAACCTCCTACGAACGCGCCCTCGGCCTCACGAAGCAGGACCCGGAGCGGCGCTTTCTCGAACGACGGCTGAGAGAGCTGCCGAAATGAGACGCCGCGCTGCCCCTACCACCCCAAAAGTTCCGCATAGCCCTCGCCTGCGAGCGGTTGCTGGTGTGCGCGGCCCTCGATACGCACCGCGCCGGCCCAGCGCCGCAAGAAACCCCGAGCTTCCTGGTCGGCCATCGTCGGTTCGACGCTCAACACGGTTCCTTCACTCGGGAGGTTGATGCGCCACCGGGACGGATAGCGCCGCCCGTCGACCGGGCTCTCCCATTCCTCCAGTGTTTCGACCTGGAGGTGCTCGCGCGCCAAGGCCCGCTGCTCGCCGTCCGGCATGATGATGGTGCCCCTCGGCACCGGAACGCCGCTTCCGTCGCGCCGCTGCAGGCGAGCCACTAGCAGATCGCGACCGTCGTCGAGGTTTAAATAGAGCCTCTCCCATCGAAGCTGGCCCCCGAGCGGCGGCAGACGTCCCCAAGCGTGTTCCAGCATGGCTGTTCCGAAAACCTCATACGGTTCGTTGTCGATCGCGATCTTGCCGCGAACCTCGAGTCGGTTCATCAGATAGGAAACCAAGTCCCGTGGGACCAAGCCGACGCCCGCCGCGAGCGGCTCCCGCGTCGAACGCAGCGTTAAACGGATGCGCAGATCCTGCGCGGCCGCTACGAGGTTCATGGCGAGGGTCTCGCTGTGCGTGAAATCGAGCCGCCAATCTTCCAGCCACAGCGAAGCTGGGCGAGCTTGGTAGCCGGCCAACTCCAAGGCCGCGCGGCTCATGCGCTCATCGCTGTAGAAACGGGCACGCGCGGGATCGCTCAGCGCGAGCCTCCCGGCATACACCTCGCGGGTAGCCCACGCCGAGGCACGTTTAGAGGTCCCCTTGCCGAGCGCCAAGCGCATGATGGCGAATTCCAAGCCAAACCGCCGGCCCGTTAGATCGCGAAGGTTACCCGTGATACGCCAAGACTCGGCCGGGTGCTCCGCGTGCTTGCCGTGGTCTTGCGGAAACTTGAACCGCCCCGCATGTGGACGATCCTTGAGACGGCCTTGCTGCATGGCGATAAGCGCCGCGAACATGCCGCTCTCGCTGCTCACGCTTGGCGCACCGCGATCAGGAACGGGAAAGATCGCAGCTAGACCGAGTGCCAGTGTCAGCAGCGCGAGCGCGAGGCGGGTTTTCGTCACCGGTTAAGCGCTGGTGTGATCTGCCCTCAATGGACGATCTGAGGGAGTTGCGCTGGCGGGATGGCGCCCGTCGATTCCTTAATGATGCGCAGCGCATGACGGCTGCCGGTTTGCAGCCATAGCTCATGGGCCTGCAAGGGATCCAAGGAGCGCCGCCCGTCGTCGAGCTCGCGCATATTGAGCAGCACGTCCATGAGATCGATGAATCCGCGGCTGAGCTGGTTAAATATATCGTCTGCCCGATCGCTCGAAAGTGCATGATAGGCGCTGCGTCCTAGGCGGACGTAGTAACTCACGGAAAGGGACGAGTGTTGGGCATGATCCGGGAAAAGCCCGGCGTACAGCAGGCACTGGTCGCCGACATCGCGTAGGTTCTGGCGCCGCAATCGCCCGCGCTGCAAAAGTCCATGCAGGTACCCGAGAGCTAAACAATTCTTGATCGACTTGGGACGGGTGACAAACCGCATCAGCATGAACACGAGATAACTCGCCGTATCTTCGTTAAGCTCACACCGCGCGGCCGCCTCCGCCTCACTCACCAAGGCATGCCATTGGGCCGTCGGACTCGTGTGTAAGACGAACTTGCTCATCGCTCGTATACCTCGGACATTTCACAGCTCGCAATCACTGCGCCGATCACGGTGCCATGAGAACAAAGCATACCGTTTACAGGCGCCGCTCGGCTAGCACGCCGGAGGCCCGGCCGCGCCACTGCAGCGCAAAATCTACCCGCCCAGGTTGCCGGTAAGCGATCGTATCGGCCCTTGGCGCTCAGTCTTCAAGACCACAAACGAAGCGATTTTGCCTGTGCGCTCGGCAAGTTATACTGCCGCCATGGAAATCACGCATCAATTCCAACCAGCACGGGCATGCACATAGCAAGCTTTCAAGGACTCACTTTTGCGTTACAGAGCTTTTGGGCGGAAAAGGGCTGCGTGATCCTGCAATCCTACGATCTGGAGGTTGGCGCCGGGACGTTTCATCCGGCGACGTTCTTGCGCGCCATCGGCCCCGAGCCCTGGCGAGTGGCCTATGTCCAGGCCTCCCGTCGGCCCACGGACGGACGCTACGGCGACAACCCCAACCGCTTGCAGCACTATTACCAGTTCCAGGTCACGCTCAAGCCATCGCCGCTGGATATTCAGGAGCTTTATCTCGATTCCCTGCGGGCGCTCGGCATCGACCCCTTGGTACACGATATTCGCTTCGTCGAGGACAATTGGGAATCGCCGACCTTGGGCGCGTGGGGTCTCGGCTGGGAGGTGCGTTTGAACGGCATGGAGATCAGCCAATTCACCTACTTTCAACAAGTCGGCGGACTCGATTGCCGGCCGGTGCCGGGCGAGATTACCTATGGTCTCGAGCGCATCGCCCTGGTCTTGCAGAATGTGGACAGCGTCTACGACCTCCTCTGGGCGCGGGGACCCGAGGGCAGCATCACCTATGGGCAAGTTCACCATCAAGACGAGGTGCAGATGTCGGCCTATAACTTCGAGCACGCCGACGCTCCCTCGCTCACCCACGGTTTCGCCACCTGCGAATCGGAGTGCCTGCGTTTGCTCGAATACAAACTCCCGCTACCCGCCTACGAGATGGTACTCAAGGCTTCACACATGTTCAATCTACTCGACGCGCGCCGAGCTATCTCCGTGACCGAGCGACAACGCTATATCCTGCGCGTGCGAGCACTCGCGCGCGCCGTGGCGGGCGCCTACCTCGAAAGCCGGAGCGCGCTCGGGTTTCCTTTAATGGCTGGGCCAGCGCCGCCCGCGTCGGCGCCGGTGCATTGATCGGCGATGACTGCCAAGCGCGATCTGCTCGTTGAAATCGGCACCGAAGAGTTACCGCCCCGGGCCCTCGAGCAACTTTCGGCTGCGCTAACGCAAAGCATCGCGGCCGGCTTCGATAAGGCGCAGCTCGGCTACGGCGAGGTCGCGAGTTTCGCGACGCCGCGCCGCTTGGCGGTGCTGATCAGGGACTTGGCGGAAACCCAACCCGATCGGGAGGTCCTGAAGCGCGGACCGGCGCTCAGCGCGGCCTTCGATGCCGAGCACAGACCCACGCCGGCCGCACTCGGGTTCGCGAATTCGTGCGGCGTCGCAATTGAGGCTCTTGAGCACTTCGCGACCGAACAAGGCCGCTGGCTCGCGTACCGTTCCACCCTTCACGGCCAACAGGCCAAGCTTCTGATCCCCGGCATCGTCCGTGCGGCCTTAGCGCAACTCCCCATCCCAAAGCGCATGCGCTGGGGGATCGGGAGCGACGAATTCGTGCGGCCCGTGCACTGGGCCGTGTTGCTTTTCGGACCGGAAACGCTAGACGCCGAATTGCTCGGAGTCAAAGCGGGACATGCCACGCGCGGCCACCGTTTTCATCACCCCGATCCAATCCTGCTGTACGAGCCCTCGGCCTACCCGTTGATTCTGGAAACCAGCGGGCGCGTGCTGGCGGATTTCGCGCGCCGGAGCGATACGATCCGCGGCCTGGTGGAAGCGGCCGCCCAAGGGATCGGCGCAACCGCGGTGATCGATCCGGACCTGCTCGCCGAGGTCACGGGCTTGACGGAATGGCCAGTGGCCGTGACGGGCGACTTCGACAAGGCCTATCTGCAGCTTCCCGCCGAGTTGCTGATCGCAACCTTGAAAGTTCATCAAAAATACTTCCATCTCATCGACGATCATGGGCGGATGCTGCCTCATTTCGTTGCCATCAGCAACATCGAGAGCCCGCACCCGGAGACGATACAACGCGGAAACGAGCGGGTGGTCAATCCGCGCCTGGCCGATGCGGCGTTCTTCTGGCGACAGGACCTGCGCACACCCCTGCACGCCCGACGCGAACGGCTCAAAGGGGTGGTGTATCAGGAAAAGCTCGGAACGCTGTTCGACAAAACGCAACGTCTGGCCGCGCTGGCGGCATATATCGCCGCCGGTACCGGCGGCGATCCGGCGCTCGCCGAGCGCGCGGGTCAACTGGCGAAATGCGATCTACTGACCGATCTGGTCGGCGAGTTTCCCGAGCTTCAGGGCGTGATGGGCCGCTACTACGCCGCGCAGGACGGCGAGCCTGAGGAAGTCGCCGTTGCGCTCCTCGAGCAGTACCTGCCGCGCCATGCGGGCGATCGGTTACCGCAGACTAAAACCGGCCAGGCCCTGGCGCTGGCCGACAAGCTCGACACGCTGGCCGGCGTATTCGGCATCGGATTAGCCCCGGCCGGAGATCGCGATCCATTCGCCTTGCGCCGGGCCGCGCTCGGCAGCCTGCGGATCATGATGGAAAGCGAGCTGGCCTTGGACGCCGAAGAGCTGCTGTCCCGCGCCGCGCGCAACTATGTCGGCGGCATCGACGTCGAATCCGTGGTCGCGCGCGTATTCGATTTCATGATGGAGCGGTTGCGGGGCTACCTCGTCGATGACGGCATCAGCCCGGCGGTGTTCGAGGCGGTGCTCGCGCGGCGCCCGACGAGTCCTTACGATTTTGGCCTGAGGGTCCGCGCCGTCAGCTCTTTTCAGGCACTGCCCGAGGCCACCGCCCTCGCGGCCGCCAACAAACGAATCAATAACCTATTGAAACAAGCCCAGAGCCCCACACAGGGATCGCTCGACCAGCGCCTGCTATCCCATCCAGCCGAGATACAACTCGCCGAAGCCGTGCAAGCCATTACCCCCGCGGTCGAAATGAAGTTTCATAATCATGACTATCCGGGCGTATTGAAAACCTTGGCCGATCTACGCGCGCCGATCGACACCTTCTTCGACCAGGTACTGGTTCTCTGCGAAGACCCGGGACTCCGTACTAACCGCTTGGCGTTGTTGCAGCGGCTCAATGCCATGTTTATAAGAGTGGCCGATATCTCGCGGCTACCCGGATGAGACTGGCTAAACCATGCGCATCTTGATACTCGACCGCGACGGGGTCATCAATGAAGAGTCGGACAGCTTTATCAAATCCCCGGACGAATGGGTCCCGATCCCCGGGAGTCTCGAGGCCATCGCGCGCGCGAATGCCGCCGGTTACCGGGTGGTGGTGCTCTCGAATCAATCGGCAATCGCGCGCGGCATCATCGATGTCCGCACACTGCACCTGATCAACCAAAAGATGATCCAGCGCTTGATGGACGTCGGTGGACGCATCGAGGCGATATTCTTTTGCCCTCACGCAGCCGTGCAGAACTGCCTGTGCCGCAAACCTCAACCCGGCCTGTTCCTGGATCTGGCGGCCCGGCTTCATGTGAGCCTGAAGAACATCCCCGCGGTGGGAGACCGGACGCGCGATCTCGAAGCCGCGCGCGCGGCAGGCGCGCGGCCCATTCTGGTGACAACCGGTCGCGGGCGAGCGACGCTCGCTTCCAGTCAGTCCTTGGGCGAGATCGACGTTTACGCCGATCTCGCCGCCGTCGTGGACGAGTTACCGGGGACTTAGGGATAAAGTCTCGACACATAATCAATATACTTCGTGTGCCCCCGATCGAAGGAAAGATGCCAGACGTGGACGTGCCCTAACCCTTACTCCTTGCGGAAGGAAAGGATACGCCTTTCCCGCTCCTGTTGGATCACAAGGGTGCAGGCTTCTTCGGGTATTCCAAGCCCGGAGAGCGCGAAGGACGCGAGTTGCAGGCCCGATTCGAGTGTTTCCGGAATCACGGCGGTGGCCCCGGCCTGTTTGAGGACTAGCGCATGTTTTTCATCCCGCGCCCGCGCGTAGATCTTGATGTCAGGATACTCTCTACGGATGGCGGACACCGCATGTAAGGCGAGGGTCGCTTGGTCCATGGTAATGACTACCGCTTGCGCCCGCTCTAACGCGACGCGCCGCCACAGGTCCGGGCGGCTCGCATCACCGTAATACACTGGCAGGCCCCGTGTACGCATTTCCGCGACGACCTTGGCGTCGCGTTCAAACGCGAGGTGAGGGATGTTCTGCTGCTCGAACAATTGTCCCAGCAATTGCCCGACCCGGCCGAAGCCGGCGAGAACGATATGGCCCTCCAGCTCCGCAGGCGCTCCTTCCCCGGGCAATGTGGTCTGAGGCGCTCGTTTGGCGTCTATACGTCGCCCGAGCTTCCGCCCGAGCTTCGCAAACAGGGCCGTGACTATCATGCTGAACCCTACCACCAGCAACATGAATTGTCCCACGTCCGGCGCGAGCAGATCGTAGCTCATGGCCATGCCGAGTGCGATAAAGCCAAATTCGCCGCCTTGTCCGAGCAGTAGAGCGGTCTCCACCGATCGGCCTGGCGAAAGACCAAAGCGATCACAAAGAAATGCAATCACGGGCGCCTTGATCAGAAACAGACCTAGCACGGACAGCGGAATGAGCACCGGCGAGGCGAGTAGCGCGCGCAGATCCACGCCCATGCCCACCGACATGAAGAAGAGTCCCATGAACAGCCCTTTGAAGGGCTCGATCGTGACTTGTATCTCATGGCGATACTCGGTTTCGGCGAGCAAAAGGCCCGCCAGGAACGCACCTAACCCCATCGAAAGTCCTGCTGTCCAGGTCAAGCTGGCCGTGCCGAGCGTGGCCAGCATGGTCACCGCCATGAAGGTGTCCGGCTGGCGCGTGGCCGAGACGTGATGGAACAGAGGGCGCAAAAGCAGGCGCCCTACTAAGATAATCCCCGTCATCGCCAGTATAGTCTTGACCAGGGCCAGGCCTAGCAGCGCAAGAAAACTGCCATCCTCGCGGGTACCAAGGATGTTGATCAGGATCAACAAGGGAACGACCGCCAAGTCCTGAAGCAGCAGGATCGCAAGACTTACCCGGCCGAGGGGAGATCCCATTTCCTTGCGCTCCACGAGCAATTGCATGACCACCGCCGTTGACGAGAGCGAGAAGACCAAGCCAAGTATTAGCGCCGATTCCCAAGAGTTGCCAAAACCATAGGCGATCCCACCGATGACCGCGGCGGTAAGAGATACCTGCAACAATCCAGCGCCGAACACCCAGCGGCGCAATGCCCACAACCGTTCAGTGGAGAGCTCCAGCCCAATCATGAAAAGTAGGAATACCACTCCCAGATCCGCGAGGACCCGTACATCCTCAACCCGCGGAAAAGAAAGATATTGCAGCCATGGGATCTCCTGGGTGAAAAGTCCGAGACCAAAGGGGCCAAACAACACCCCCGCTGCAAGAAACCCCAGTGATTGACTGAAGCGTAACTTCTGTAGCAGCGGTATGAGGATCCCTGATAGTATCAGGAAAAGGATGATCTCCCTTAAGTGCGGAACATGGGCATACTCAGGCATGGTTCAAGCGACTGAAGGGGCTTGATTGATTACTTAAGGCAATGCGACCGAATCTGCTGAATCGCTTACTTTAGCACGGCGATTTTGAGATCGTTCCGGAATCTATGAGAAATAGGCCCAGCCGGTCTTCCGGGGCAGCGCCCGTCTACTGGCACCTCCTGGATACCGAGCAGGTAAGTTCGTGGCTTGGAGTGAGGCCCGAATTCGGTTTAGAGTCGGCCGAGGTCGAGGTCCGCCGGGCGCAGTACGGCCCCAATGAAATCCAGGAGCAGCGGCGGCGCCACCCCGCGCGCATTTTCCTGGACCAATTCGCGGATTTTATGATCATCGTATTGATCGCCGCCGGCGTCATCGCCGGCATGATCGGCGAGCCTCAAGATACGATCGCCATCGTCGTGATCGTAGTCCTAAATGCAACCATCGGTTTCGCACAGGAATACCGCGCCGAGCGAGCCATAGCGGCTTTGAAACGCCTCGCGGCCCCTAGCGCGCGCGTGCGTCGCGGTGGAGCGCTAACTACAATCCCCGCGCGCGAGCTCGTGCCGGGGGATATAGCGATGCTCGAAGCGGGGAATGTCGTCCCGGCCGACCTGCGGGTGATCGAGGCTGCACAACTTAGGGTGGAAGAGGCGGCGCTCACCGGCGAATCACAGCCTGTTGATAAAACTAGTGAAACCCTGCAGGGCCGTGATCTGCCTTTAGGAGACCGGCGCAACATGGCCTATAAGGGTACCCAGGTAATCCACGGTCGAGGCGTAGCCATCGTGGTCGCCACCGGCATGCAGACGGAAATCGGGAAGATCGCCCAGCTTCTCCACGAAGAGGAGGAGGTCAAAACCCCGCTACAGAAACGCCTGGCCCGCTTCGGCCAACGTCTGGCCGTCGCCGTGCTCGCCATCTGCGCTATCATCTTCGCGACGGGTCTCTTGCGCGGCGAGTCGCCGGTGTTGATGTTTCTGACGGCGGTGAGCCTTGCCGTCGCAGCCATCCCCGAGGCCCTGCCCGCGGTGGTGACCATCTCGCTCGCGCTCGGTGCCCGCAAGCTGGTGCACAAAAATGCCTTGATCCGGCGGCTGCCGGCGGTGGAAACCCTCGGTTCCGTGACCTACATCTGTTCGGACAAGACCGGCACCCTCACCCAGAACAAAATGCGCGCCCAGGTCTTTTGCTCCGATGGCCGCATGGTCAGAGGCGTTCCCCGTGATCTTCCCGCCCTCTTCTTGCAGGCCATCGCACTCAACAACGACGCGGCGCCCGATCATCAAGGCCGAATCGTCGGCGACCCCACGGAGGTTGCTCTATACGAGGCCGCCGCGCATGCCGGTTGCGAGGGTATGAGCTTGGCAGCGCAGTTTGCCCGCCTAGCCGAAATCCCCTTCGATTCCGAGCGCAAGCGGATGACCACGATCCACCAGGGAGACCATTCCATCATCGCCTTCACCAAAGGTGCTCCGGAAAGCGTATTGGCCCATTGCCAGCAACTTTGGACCTCCGCCGGCCACTTGCCGATTAAGACCAAATCCCTTCTCGCGGTGGCTGATCGTATGGCCGCGAACGGTCTACGAGTCCTGGCCTTTGCACTTCGCTATTGGTCTAACCTGCCCAAGGACCTGTCCGCGACCCGGGTAGAAACCGAGCTGTGCTTTTTGGGTTATGTGGGGCTTATCGACCCGCCGAGGGCCGAGACCTACGAATCGGTCAGGCTGTGCAAAACGGCCGGCATTACCCCGGTGATGATCACAGGCGATCATCCGGCCACGGCGCGCGCGATTGCCCGGCAACTCGCCATCGCCGGCGATGGCGATCGCGTCCTGACGGGCGAAGCATTGGCGCGGCTCAGCCTAGAAGACTTCGAACGGGAAGTCGAGGAGGTGCGCGTATACGCCCGCGTGGCCCCGGAACAGAAGATCAAGATCGTCAAGGCGCTGCAAGATAAAGGCGAGTTCACCGCGATGACCGGAGATGGGGTCAATGACGCCCCCGCGCTCAAGCGCGCCGACATCGGTGTGTCCATGGGCAAGATGGGGACGGATGTGGCGCGCGAGGCTTCCCACATGGTGCTGCTCGATGACAACTTCGCTACGATTGTGGGAGCGGTGCGGGAGGGACGGAGGATCTTCGATAACATCCGCAAATTCATCAAGTACACCATGACCAGCAACTCGGCGGAGGTCTGGGTACTGTTCCTCGCGCCTTTTCTTTTTCTGCCCATTCCGTTACTCCCGATCCATATACTTTGGATCAATCTAGTGACCGATGGCCTTCCCGGACTGGCCTTGGCGGTGGAGCCCGAGGAGCGCGGGATCATGCAACGTCCCCCGCGTCATCCCACGGAGAGCATCTTCGCCCGCGGCATGTGGCAGCATATCGTCTGGGTGGGTTTGCTCATGGCAGGCGTCTCGCTGCTAGTTCAGGCATGGGCCTACCACACGGGCGCCGCCCACTGGCAAAGCATGGTCTTCACGGTGCTGACTCTCTCCCAGATGGGCCATGTGCTCGCGATCCGGTCGGAGCACGATTCGCTGTTCCGGCAAGGCCTAGGGTCGAATAAGCCCCTGGTTGGCGCATTTCTTCTAACCTTCGTCTTACAGATGGCGATCCTTTATGTGCCCGTCCTTAATCCTATCTTCAAGACCGAGCCTTTGAGTGCGGATGAGCTGGCGTTGTCACTCATGCTCTCGAGCGTGGTCTTCATCGCGGTGGAAATCGAGAAATGGATGCGGCGGCGCGGCTGGATTTATCGAGAGAATGACGCATAAAACAAGCTGCGTCAGCTAAATTCGCGGTGCTTGCGTGGACAGATGGTTTGTGTAATTTCGGGATCCTACGTGCTGATTACAATTCCTCGCTAAAGATATATCTGTTGCTTTCATTCTAGACTATCTGGAGGATAGCGGGTTATCCACTAATGCCCTGCCGATTGCGGCGTGCCCTTTGGCATTGCGGTTTCCAAAGGAGAGCCGTGCAACGCCCCCCCCCTTTGGGCACCTGCGGGGTCCATGCCTTGCAGGTGAAATATCTCCTGCGTTTTTCTGTTGCGTTGATGAGATTATTGCGCTAGCTTAATGGACGTATAGCGAAGCGCTACCTCTAATGGCCCGACGAACTCGCAGATTCACTGCACTTTTCTTGGCGTTTTGGCTGCCAAGTCACCCGCTGCTCGTATTAGCACTGCCGCATTGTCAGCATGACAGTAGCACCACGATCAATGCTAATCAAAATTGTAGTTATGTCGACAAGGTGCAAGGAAGCTTGCCTGAACGCGCTACAGGCGTAGGCGGCACGTGCGGTAATCGTGTTCTTTGCAGCTTGTGTGGCGCTATCTGTATAACACCCTCTGTAACAGACTCTTTCACCGGTCCATCCGGAGCAATCGTCTTACGATCCATAGGCGGAATAGACCGCTTTATCCCATCTAGAATCGATCGTCCGCCCCGCCTAACCGCGTCATACGTTTAGCGCTGGCTAAACTGGCGTCGAACGCTGGCGAGTCCCAATCGTCAACAAGCGTTTTGTGTCCAACGGGGCGCGCTCTTCGAGCCTCCCGATCACTTGCCATTGTGTCCGATCCGATTCTCGGACGCATGGTGTATACCACCGAGGTGATTGAACGGGAGTACGAGCAACCGTCGAATATATGTAGTCCACCGTTCGATGAGGTTGGAT
>JBOIDM010000169.1:0-4654 GCA_050740575.1 Gammaproteobacteria bacterium | reverse complement strand
ATTTATCGATTTTCCCAAACTTCTCGAGGTGCCCGTGAATGGTCTCCCGCAGTCCGTTAACGAAACGGCGTTTTACGTCATCCAACGAGGTACCGCTGGCAGCAAAATCAATCTCGATGCCTTGAGCGAACCATAACCCCTGTGTGTCGGGCTGAATGAGCACGCGTAAAGCTGCAACGAAAACGGCGTGGTTATCCTGCTGCTGGATATGCGTAACACTGGCTTGCATGACCTTTCTCCTCATGGTAACGCTCTATTTCCCGCCTCATTAACTATCCGGCTTTTGGATTGCCTCCGCAAGCAGTTTGTGCGCATCAGGCTTACCGGCTAGTCCGCATTAGGCTTATCGGGAACAGAGGCACAGGCCTTGCCAGTTTGCTAGGTTCTTGCTTGCTCTAAGCACGTGTGCGCAGCACTGTGCTCTAGCGCCTCTTACCACCTCGTATCGCCACCACGTCCGCACCCTTTTTCAGCCCGTCCAGATAATCGGCCCAGTGCTGCATCATCTTCCGGCGTTCATCTAAGTACTCAGCCCGGTTGTAGGCCGCCCTGATCCGATTGCGCTTGGTGTGTGCGAGTTGACGCTCGATCACGTCCGGTTTGAACCCTTGTTCATTTAATAAAGTGCTCGCCGTAGCGGCGAGCTTGTACGACTTGTTCCTCGGTTTAGTTTGACGCGCCTTGGTATCTGACAGCATGGGACCTCCGTGACGGTATTCAGTAGGGCTACTAGCCAAGATACCGTCAGGATGTCAATGGACGATGTTGGACGACTACGGAGGACAGTTATTGTGAGAACAGCAGCTTACAGCAGGTTAGCGCACGTCCTTGGATGCCAGTAGAAGCCTTTCTACATAACGCGCAATGAGGTCGACTTCGATATTAACGGCCATGCCGGTGCGATATCCGGCGGCAACGGTCGCCTGGAGCGTATGCGGGATAAGCATAACATCGAATTCGGCGCCCGCGGCATCGTTCACGGTGAGGCTCACGCCGTCCACGGCAACGGAACCCTTGCGGCCCAGGTATTTCGCCAACACTTCCGGTATGCCAATGGTAAGCCTAACCGTGGATCCGTCCTGGATGCGATTCCTAATCGCGCCTACGCCGTCCACGTGACCGGTCACGATATGGCCGCCGAGCAGCCCATTCAGCGCGAGGGCTTTCTCCAGATTAACCCGCGTGCCGGGCCGGAGGCTCCCTAACGTCGTTCGAGCGAGTGTCTCTTGCGATAGGTCAAGGTCGATACGGCGATCGCGAAAGTTGAGGACCGTGAGGCAGCATCCGTTTACCGCCAGGCTATCACCGCATTGGAGGCCGCTCAGGTCGAGGCTCTCCGGATCGAGCGAGAGGCGTGTGGTGCCGTGATCGGATTGCAACGCAATGACGTGTCCTAACGCTTGGATGATTCCTGTAAACACCGGGACGATAATGGCTCGCAACTCAGGGGCGATAGTTTACCCGCGCTGTCACCCGCACATCGGGTCCCACGGCGCGGGTGTCGAGGATCGACAGTTCGATACATTCTGCCATCGTCGTTATCGCGCGGAGTTGTGCCATCGGCAGCGCTTCACTTCCCATAAGCTTGGGGGCGATATAGATAACGATCTCATCGACGAGACGGGCTTGCAGCAAAGCTCCGTTGAGAGTGGGTCCTGCTTCGACCAGGACCTCATTGAATTCCAGTGTTCCGAGATGATTGAGCACCGATTGGAGATCGAGGCGCTCTCCGCGCATCGCGATTGCGACGACCTCGGCGCCGTTGACAATGCCCGTCGCGGATTTATCCCGCTCGCCGTTACCCGTCAGTACCAAAATGCGTCCCGGTTCGGACAGCATCTTTGCAGTCCTCGGAAACCGCAACCTGGAGTCTAGGACAACGCGTGCAGGTTGACGGAAGTCCGCAGCTCGGAAAGGGATCCGCACCGTCAGCAGCGGATCATCCGCCAGCACGGTGCCGATACCGGTCATGACAGCGCTGTATTGCGCCCTTAAGCGCTGTACGTCAGCGCGCGCCGGACCGGACGTGATCCATTGGCTGGCGCCGGACTCGAGCGCGACTCGGCCATCGATGCTGATCGCGATCTTGGAATTCACAAAAGGCAGGCCGTGTTGCATGCGTTTGATGAATCCGCGGTTCAGAGCGTTCGCCTGCTCCGCCAGCACGCCGGTCTGTGTACGTATTCCGGCTTGCTTTAAGGCGAGCAAGCCGTGGCCGTTGACCCGTGGGTTGGGGTCTAGCGTCGCGGCGACGACGCGCGCGACACCGGATCGAATCAGCGCTTCCGTGCATGCGGGCGTTTTGCCATGGTAGCAGCAAGGCTCCAGATTGACATAACAGGTCGCGCCCCGCGCGCGTTCTCCCGCGGCTTCGAGAGCCAGCACTTCTGCATGGGGTTCACCCGCAAACCGGTGCCAACCCTCGCCGACGATAAGACCGTGGTGCGTAAGGACACAACCGACCCGTGGATTGGGGTGGGTTGTGCACAGGCCGCGGCGCGCCAGTGACAAGGCGCGTGCCATAGACCGATAGTCCTCTGCGGAGAATTCAGGCACGGAACTCTAACTCGCGGGGTCCTTTCCAAGACGTTCGATCTCGTCGACGAAAGCTTGGACGTCTTGAAAGCTCCGGTACACGGATGCAAAGCGCACGAAGGCGACGCGGTCCAGGGACCGCAACTGTTCCATGACCAAATCGCCGATGAGCCGCGAGGCCACCTCCCGCTCACCGCCGGAGCGCAAGCTGCGTTTAATCTCGGCGAGGGCGTGCTCGATGCGCTCGCTCGGCACCGAGCGCTTTTCGAGCGCACGCAGCAGACCGGTACGAAGCTTTTCCTCTCTAAAGGGTTCCCGACGCCCATCGGACTTGATAACACGCGGCAGGTTCAATTCCGCCGCTTCGTAAGTCGTAAATCGTTCTTGACAGGCCGTGCATTCGCGTCTGCGCCGGATCTGATCGCCGTCCCCCACCAGGCGGGAATCGATGACGCGGGTCTCGGGCTCAGTACAAAACGGGCAACGCACGCTACCGTCTCCCGCGAGGTTTGGGGCGCGTGTCCCTACACGCCTGCGCGACGCGTGCGCTGCCCGTCGCGGAATCGTGGACTGCTTCTAATTGCCGTAGACGGGGAAACGCCGGCATAACTCAGCGACCTCCCCTTTAATACGCTCAATTACCGCTTCGCTCTTGATGTTCTCGATGATTTCACAAATCCAAGCAGCGACCTGAGCACACTCGACTTGTTTGAACCCGCGCGTCGTCACCGCCGGAGAGCCGATGCGGATCCCGCTAGTAACGAACGGGGGCTGCGGATCATTCGGTACCGCGTTCTTGTTCACCGTGATGTGGGCGCGGCCCAATGCCGCGTCCAGCTCTTTGCCGGTGATCCCCTTATTGACCAGGTCAATCAAAAACAGGTGATTGTCGGTGCCACCGGAAACCACCTTGACACCACGCTGTAGGAACACCTCCACCATGGTTTTCGCGTTCCTTATAACCTGTTCGGCGTAAGCCTTGAACTCCGGTTGCATCGCCTCCTTGAAGGCGACGGCCTTGGCGGCGATGACGTGCATGAGCGGCCCCCCCTGATAAGCGGGAAAAACCATGAAGTTGATCTTCTTTTCTATCTCGGGGTTATTCCGGCCCATGATGAGACCCGAGCGCGGGCCGCGCAGCGTCTTATGGGTGGTGGTTGTGGTGATATCGGCAACATCCATCGGGCTCGGGTAGAGTCCCGCGGCCACGAGACCGGCCACATGGGCGATATCGGAGACCAGGTAGGCGTCGACTTGATCGGCGATATCCCGAAAACGTTGCCAGTCGATGAACCGCGAGTATGCCGAGAATCCGGTCATCACGAGCTTTGGTTTGTGCTCAAGCGCGAGGCGTTCCGCTTGGTCGTAATCGATCTCTCCGGTTTCGGTATTCAAACCGTACTGCACGGCCTTGAATATTCGCCCCGACACATTAACGCTGGCGCCGTGGGTTAAGTGCCCGCCGTGGGCGAGACTCATACCCATAATCGTATCGCCGGGGGTCAAGAGCGCGAGATACACCGCCCCGTTGGCCTGCGATCCGGAATGCGGCTGCACGTTGGCAAAGCCGGCACCGAACAACTGCTTGGCGCGGTCTATGGCAAGCTGTTCCACGATATCCACGTACTCGCAACCCCCGTAGTAGCGTTTACCGGGATAGCCTTCCGCGTATTTATTCGTCAGCACCGAACCTTGGGCCTGTAACACCCGTGGGCTGGTGTAGTTTTCGGAAGCGATGAGCTCGATGTGATCCTCCTGCCGACGGCGTTCGCCCTCCATGGCATTCCAGATCGCATCATCGTAACCGGCAATAGTCATATCTTTTTTAAACATAGTAAAGCTCCGTGGGCTGCAAGCCGAAGAGATTAGCAAATAAGCTTAAGCCTGAGAACCTGGAAGAACCCCTGTGGCAGGCCAACGCGGTGTTCCTCCCGCCGCGGGTATCTTACTCAGTAAGTAGGTCTAGGGCTAGGATGCAGACAAGGGGGCGGTGGCTGGGCTGGGGTGGGATTACCGCGAGAGACAAGTGGAATTGCTGCCCCCGGCGTCCTTGCAAAGGGCAGCAATTCCGGACCGCTTAGCGGTTACTGCGCGCTGCTGGGCATACTGACGTCAAGAC
>JBOIDM010000168.1:0-5123 GCA_050740575.1 Gammaproteobacteria bacterium | reverse complement strand
GTCTCCGTCGAAGAGATACGGAAAATTCAATCCGATGGACTCTGCGTAGGGTTTCATCGCCTCGAACCTGTCGTCGGGAAACGCCGGGTTGTTGTTGGGATTCACCGCAACGGCCTGGAATCCGTCTCTTGCATAACGCTTTTGGAGATCGATCAAGGTGGGCCACGAGGCCTTGGCATACGGACAATGATTGCACGTGAAAACAACAAGAAGGAGGTTGTCTCTGTAGTCCCGGATATTCACGGACCTGCCGTCAACATCCGGCAGCGTGAAGAGAATGAGCGCAGCGCCTGCCGGCATGGTCTTTGATTCAGCCGCCATATCAATACCCCGCTTTCTGAAATGCCTGCTCGAGTGCAATGGACCCGCGGAACAGCTTAAGCCCCCGCGGCACCGGTGAAGAGTCCGTCCGAACCGAATCGGCGCAGAAGGAGCATCTGCCACTTTGTATTCACGGTGTAATCGTATGCGATCAAGCCTGCTTTATACACCGGCCCTGTGTACTGGGGAAAGGGTTCTGTCCGCCTGCCTGCCGATCCAGACACTAGGGCACCACCGAACCAAAGGGATAGCCAGCCACGTCGACCGAAATCGTCGAAAGAATGCCGAAGTACTCACCGATGAGAAGCGCCTGCGCTTAGGCGCTGAGCTGCACTTTATCGTTCATCAGCTTATCGCATCTGCTAGCCTTTCCCGGCCGATGACCCCGACTTCAGCGAGGATGCAGGGCGGGCGTTGTCGGTAATCATGGTCCGATCTTAATGATACAATGACGGCCCAGATCGAGTTCGGTCATCTCGAGTTCGATATAGATGAGATTTTCCGAGGATTGAAGCCTCGCTTTAGCCGCCTACTCCGGTGAATCTTTTCTCGCTCGTCTTCGTCCTTGCGCTTATCGCACACGCCGCGGTCCATCTATGGCTGGATCACCGCCAAATACGGCATGTGGCGCGCCATCGTCAGCGGGTTCCCGAAGCCTTTGCAACGCGGATAGCGCTCGCCGATCACCAGAAAGCCGCCGACTACACCGTCACCCACACCCGCTTTTCTCAGTATGAGCTTTTGTTGGCGAGCGTGCTCCTTCTTATCTGGACGCTAGGCGGCGGGCTCGATCTGCTGGATCGGGCTTGGCGATACCTCGAGTTGCCCGAGCTTATCACCGGCGTAGGGGTCATGCTTTCGGCCTTTGCGCTCATGGCGCTGTTGGACCTTCCGGCAGCGCTCTATCGTACCTTTGTGATCGAGGAGCGCTTTGGCTTCAATCGCATGACGCCCAAGATGTTTTTTTACGATCTGCTAAAGCAAGGGCTACTGCTGCTCGCGCTGGGGATCCCCTTGGCGACGCTAGTGCTATGGTTGATGCAGACCCCTGGCGGGCTCGGGTGGCTCAAGGCGTGGCTGGCCTGGCTAGGCTTTAGCCTGTTTATGACCTGGGCGTATCCGGTTTTTGTCGCGCCCCTTTTCAATAAGTTCCGACCGCTCGACGATGTCGAGCTGCGAAGCCGCATCGAGGCGCTGCTCGCACGAAACGGATTTTCGAGCAAGGGCTTTTTTGTCATGGATGGGTCGCTGCGCTCTACCCATGGCAACGCCTACTTCACTGGATTTGGCAAGAACAAGCGCATCGTGTTCTTTGACACACTGCTCAAGGAGCTGCAGCCTAGCGAGGTGGAATCAGTGTTGGCCCATGAGCTTGGCCATTACAAATGCAGGCATGTATTGAAGAGGATGGTGCTGATGGCGGGTCTGAGCCTCGTTGGGGTCACGCTTCTAGCGTGGTTTATCGGGCAGCCGTGGTTTTACCCAGGGCTCGGGGTCTCGCAGCCCTCCGTACATACCGCGATCATATTGTTTCTCATGATAGCCCCGGTGTTCGGCGTGTTGCTACAGCCGGTGCTGGCCGCGCTCTCGCGCCGCCATGAATTTGAAGCCGACAATTTTGCCGCCGAGCAAGCGGACGCCGGCAGTTTGATTCGGGCTTTAGTAAAACTCTACAGGGAAAACGCCCGCACGCTCACCCCCGATTCCCTCTATTCGGCCTTTCACGATTCGCATCCGCCCGCCCCGTTACGCGTCGCGCAGTTAGCCGCCAAGTCCAGATGAGGGAGTCGTATCCTTCTTGTGTGGCATAATTCTAATTCAACACGCGAGTATGGCCGCTACCCACTTTTCGTTTCACGCTTGCTCCGGCGGTTGATACTGGAGCGGCCGACCCTGGAGGCCATTCATGTCCTATTTAGTCGCTTTCTGGAATCTCGAAAACCTGTTCGCCCCCGAGGGCTTCCCCGAGCGCGAACCATGGCTCGCCGATGCCGTGCGGAACGAGCTGAGCGGATGGACCCAAGCCTTGTTCGAGCAGAAAGTCGCCCAGCTCGCGTCGATCATCGTCCAGATGAAGAATGGCGCCGGTCCGGATCTCCTGGGCGTCTGTGAGGTAGAAAACGCCTTTGCGCTTCAGGCAGTGGCCGATCGGCTCAATGCATTGCGGCCAATCCGGAACTATCAACTCGTGCACGTCGATTCCACGCGTGATCAGCGTGGTATCGACACCGCCTTCATTTTCGACTCGACCGTGTTTTCTGCCAATCCCGAGGAGGTATTCTCGCACTGGGTCATGCGGCGGACCGGAACGCGCAATATCACTCAGGCGACCTTTATCACTCAAGCGGGCAACGAACTAATCGCGCTCGCAAACCACTGGCCGTCGCGTTCTGCTCCGGCCGGACAGGGCCCGCAATACTCCGCGGGTTTCCGCGCCGTCGCTGGCGAGACGCTCGCGTACTGGCATGAGCGCATCCGCGAAGTGAAAGGCAGCAACGCCGCCGTAATCGCGATGGGTGATTTCAACGACGACGTATTCGATTCTTCGCTGATTGTTCACGCCCAAGCACTGCGTGAGCGTGGGGATGTGGCCCGGACCCAGAGTGCCAAGTTCTACAATCTTTCCTGGCGCTACCTCACACAAACCGTCACCGACCGACGGGGGGGTCAACGCGCGCTCGATGGCACGCTCTATTTTGGCGACAATGCCAACCTGTTCGACCAGATCCTCGTTGCGCGCGGGCTGCTCACCGACCCCGGCCGGCTCAAGGTTGTCGAGGCGAGCGCCAAGATCGAGGCGTTCCCGGAAATGGTGGATCATCGCGTCGGCGAAGGCCCGATCCGGTTCGGACTTCCCAAGGGCAACGCGGCAGCCAACGTCAACACGGCTGGCTTCAGCGACCACTTCCCGGTATCCGTTATGATTGACGAGGCGTGACACAGGCTCCTATTTCGGTTGCGCCGCGCGAGCTATTTGATCCATCGCTGGTGAGCTGACCGGACGTCTCCCTACTTACCTAATCGTCGCATTTCGACCCGAAGGAGTCATTCACACCGACATCGTGATTCACCTTAAAGCGGACGCTGAACGTTTGAGGTGAGCGGCAGACGAAAGGCACAGCCTTTTTGGCTGTCCCCTCGACCGAACGCTTATGCCCGTTGGCGCCTCAGTTCTTCTCTGGCATTGCGGAAGAGTGATGACTCGTAATCAACCACTGCTTTCCGTCCCACTTGTAGGTGTAGGTGTAGCGAGCTTTGACTTGAGTACCCGTAGCGCCATAGGTGAACGTATAGAGTCCAACGTCAACCGCAGTGTTACAACCAATCTCTATTGTTCTTGAGTCGATCTTGCCAACGGGCTTGTTTTCTAGGAAGTGATGGAAGTAGTCCTCCTTCTCGACCGCGGTTAGTCGCGGCTTGTTCGACACGGTGGGAAGAAGGACGGAGCGCTCGGCGTAGTTGGCGACAACTTTGTGTGGATCGCCGGTTTGCAGCGAGCGATTCCATCGGTCAAACAAGGCCGAGATTTCTTGCTCATTGGTTGCCTTGCAAACTTCCGTGCGTGCTGGCGCGGACTCGGCCTCCGATGAGGTTGAGGCGCAGCCTGCCAGAACGACGGCAAGGGCTGCTGACAGGACAGAAATGTTTCTCATTGGCGATCCTCGGGTGGTGGTCAAAAACGGTAAGGGCATAACTGTTATGTGAACAGAACATCATTCCGTCTATCGCTTCCTGCAATAGGTCTGGTCGCACCAGGAAGCTCTTTTCAAACGTCATATTACCTAGGCGGCTTCCGTCTATCCAAATCTGGATGAACGGGCCCGCTTATCGTTCACGCATTGCGCCAATGTCACCGGGTGGTTTTGGAAGAAGACTGTAGATAACGGCAAAGCCGCTCGCGGTATACACCCCAGCATCCCAACCCCCACCACGACCTCATTCGGTCTTCACAAGACCCCCGATAGCCTAGCGATAGTGCGATGCAAAATAGGACGTGGTAAAGTCGCTCTAGGATACGTAAGCCGTCGTAACCGGCGGCGGGAGTAGCTCAGTGCGCCATACAACGATAGTATCCACCGTGCTCACGGCGATGTTTGCGACCTGGGGCGCTCCACTGGCAGCGACGCAGTTCGCGGATCCCCCGGAGATCGCGAGTGCCAACGGGGTGCTCAATGGCCTGCTCACCGTAGCGCCGGCTCGGGTGCGGGTCGGCGGCAAGCAGGTCGTGACCACCGTCTACAACGGGCTCTTGATGCCGCCGCTCCTGCGCGTGCAGCCCGGTGACCAGGTCCAACTCCAGCTCCGCAACGACGCCGCGCAGTCGGCGAACATCCATTACCATGGTTTTCAAGTCACCCCCCTCGGTAGCGGCGACAACGTCTTCCTCGACATCACCCCGGCTACGACTTTCTTTTATGACTTTGAGATCCCTGCGGATCATCCGTCCGGACTCTACTGGTACCATCCGCATGTCCACCCCGAGGTGAATCCCCAGATCGCCGGAGGCCTGTCGGGGGGCATCATCGTCGGAAACGTCCTGGCGCCGTTCCCCGAGCTCGCCGGCATCACCGAGCGCGTCTTGCTGCTCAAGGACACGAAGATCCGCAAGGGTAAGGTGGTGCGGAACCCCGATCCGAGCGGGCCCACGACGCGCACGATCAACGGCCTGTTCAAGCCACGCATCCCCATCCAGCCGGGCGAGCTTCAGTTCTGGCGCATCGGCAACATCGGCGCGAACATATACTACAAGCTCACGCTGCCGCAGCACGTATTCCACGTGATCGCGCAGGACGGCAACCTGA
>JBOIDM010000167.1:0-6238 GCA_050740575.1 Gammaproteobacteria bacterium | reverse complement strand
AGTCCGTCGCGCCCCTCGGATGCGTGTTCGATGGTATAACCGCTTTCACGCAAACCTTTCGTCAGATACGCCGCAGTGTCGCGATCGTCTTCGATGAGGAGAATTCGCATAGCAGGAACAGCTCGGCGCTTGGTATTATGTCGCGAAGCTCGTTAGATAACGGCGCTAATGCATGGTGTTGCAGTAGGTTGCTAACCTTTAGGGAGAAGGCGCTAGGCCGGGGCTAGATTACAAAAATTTAATTAATCGGTAATCTACAGGAAAGGGCGGAAGTATTACCTTAGTCCCAGCCTCGTAGTTTTGAATATCTCCTGTGTCGGGAGACCGGGCAACCGGTCTCCCGATTTTTTTGGTCGGTGCCCGAACGACGACCACCTTCTTATGACTTCCCGGTGCCGTTGAGGCCCGCTTCCGCCATCGCCACCGCGCGAAAAATAGCGCGGCCTTTATTGAGCGTTTCCTTCCATTCCAGGGCTGGTTGCGAATCGGCGACAATCCCGGCGCCAGCCTGGACGTGCAACATGCCGTCTTTGATCAATGCAGTACGTATCGCGATCGCTAGATCCATATTGCTGCTCCAGGATAGGTAGCCGACGGCACCCGCATAGACTCCACGCTTCACGGGTTCTAGCTCGTCGATGATTTCCATCGCCCGGACCTTGGGTGCGCCGCTTACGGTGCCAGCGGGAAAGGTGGCCCGCAGAACGTCGATGGGGCTTTCCTGGCTGTCTAGCCGGCCCGTGACGTTTGACACGATATGCATGACGTGCGAGTAGCGTTCGATCATCATTCTATCCGTGACCTGCACACTCCCGATCCGCGCCACTCGTCCGATGTCATTGCGCCCGAGGTCGATGAGCATAAGGTGCTCCGCAAGCTCCTTAGGGTCGCGTAGCAGTTCCTGCTCGAGCGCGAGATCTTCGTCCGAATTGCGGCCACGGCGCCGCGTCCCGGCAATCGGCCGGACTGTGACGGCACCATCATGCAAGCGCACAAGGATCTCCGGCGAGGATCCGACAATAAAGAAATCGTCGAGGTTCAAATAATAGAGGTAGGGGGAAGGATTGAGGCAGCGCAACGCACGGTAGAGATCTGTGGCGCGGGCATGAAAAGGCACCGACAGGCGCTGCGACAGGACTACCTGCATCACATCGCCTTCGAGGATATAACCCTTGATGCGATGGACGGCGGCCTCAAATTTGTTCCGTTCAAAGCTTGAGAGAAAATCCTCTTCGAGCACGGTTCTTGGCGGCACTGGAAGGCTCGGACTCAGCTGGCCGCCGGACAAACCGCGAACGAGCTCATCGATGCGATGTTGCGCGCGTTCGAGAGCGAGCGGTTGCGATGGATCGGCATGAACGATAAGAGAGAGTTTTCCGCGCAAGTTATCGAAAACTAAAACTTCCTCGGATACCATCAAGAATATATCGGGGCAATCGAGCGGATCCGGTTTGCGTATTTTGCCGATGCGATGCTCGATATAACGCACTGTGTCATAGCCGAAGTAGCCGACGAGCCCGCCGCTGAACCGTGGTAGGCCGTGGACTTGCGGAATGCGAAAGCGCGAACGAAATTGGTCGATCCATTCCAGGGGGTCCGCAGTGGTCGCTCGTTCCACCACTTCACCGTCCGTTTCCACCTTCACTGCATGACCATTTACGCGCACTACCGTCCGCGCCGGCAGTCCGATGAAGGAGTAACGGCCCCATTGTTCGCCGCCTTGCACGGATTCAAATAGATAAGAATGTGGGCTGTCCCCGAGCTTAAAGTAAGCGCTGAGCGGGGTATGCAAATCCGCGAGGATCTCTCGCATCACAGGAATGCGCGTATAGCCGGCCTTCGCTAAGTGGGTAAAGTTGTGGGGGTCCATCGTTCTTCGTGAGCCGCCGTTAGATCAAAGTTACGAGCTCGGCAAGCGAGTTAATTATGGCATCGGGTCGAGTGTCCGCAATGTCTTTGCCGTTATTGTATCCGTAGTGCACGCAGAACACCGAAAACCCGGCCGCACGGGCGGCTGCAACGTCGTTGAAAGAATCTCCGATCATCAGACATTTTTCGAGGACGATCCCGGTTGCGTTCGCGACGTGCAAAAGAGGCAGCGGATCGGGTTTCTTGGCGGCCAAGGAGTCGCCGGCAACGACGACCGCGAAACTCTCGAAGATCCCCAATGACTTCAAAAGTGGTTGCGTGAACCGCATGCGTTTATTGGTGACGCAACCAAGCGTGCGGTTCGTTGCTAGGAGATAATCGAGACCTTCGCGGACGCCTGGATACAGACGGCTTCGCCGGCATGTGTTCTGCCCATAAATATCCGAGAAGAGCGCAACAGCAGTCTGAAAAAGTGCCTCCTCGGGTTCCGCAGTGAGACCCGCCGTAAGAGCGCGCTTAACCAAGCGTTCGGCCCCGCTACCGATCCAGGTCCTTACCCGAGCCTCGCCTTGCGGCGGTAGTCCCAACTGGATCAGCATCGTGTCGATGCTGTAAGCGAGGTCGGGTGCGCTATCGACCAGCGTCCCGTCGAGATCCAGTACCACCAACTCCGGTTTCGGCAAAGACATTCGCACTACACCCGAGCCGCCATCGCCAGCTCCGCGCGCATGGCCTGTATCGTGGCACGATAATCACTACTCCCGAAAATGGCGGTTCCTGCGACGAAGGTGTCGGCGCCAGCGGCTGCGATTTTTCCGATATTCGAAACCTTAATCCCGCCGTCCACCTCAAGACGGATCGGACGCCCGCACGCACTGATGACAGAACGCACCGCGCTGATCTTAGCATAGGTTGCCTCGATAAACTCCTGTCCGCCGAAGCCAGGATTGACGGACATCAGCAGTATCATTTCGATGTTATCAAGAACCGGTGCAAGAACAGCAAGGGGGATAGCTGGGTTGAGCACGACGCCGGCTTTGCAACCGACTTCATGTATCAGGTGTAGTGTGCGCTGCACATCCTTGCTGGCTTCCGGATGGAAGGTGATATAGTTCGCGCCAGCCTTCGCGAATGAGGGGACGATCCTGTCCACGGGGCTAATCATGAGATGGACGTCAATAGGCGACCTCATACCGTAACCTCGAAGCGCTTCACAGATGGACGGCCCGAAGCTTAGATTGGGTACAAAGTGATTATCCATCACGTCGAAATGAATAAGATCGGCGCCGGCATCAATGACCCGGACAGCCTCCTCCCCCAGTCGAGCTAAGTCCGCGGCGAGGATGGACGGCGCAATTAAATACTCGGGCCGCATGCTGATTTTCTATCCCAACTGACGCAATGAGGGCGCAACTGTAACTGATCAGCTAGCGATTTTCAGCAACGCCGCGATTGGCGATGATGCAGCGGTAAATGTCCATCGGATCCTGCCGATACATCTCGGGCAGGCGCCGGATCCGATCCCCCCTCCCCGCGATCCGGTCCTGTACACCCTCGAAGGGATGCGAGGGTGTTTTTTAACGAGTGCTCGAGCAACGTTTCGCCGCGCGAGTCTCTGAGATTCGCCGTTAGGCGTTGGCTGGGGGACTAGGATTCGAACCTAGGTTGACGGAGTCAGAGTCCGTAGTCCTACCGCTAGACGATCCCCCAGGGAGAGCCCCGGAGCTTATCGCTTCGAGTACTGCGGCCTTTTACGCGCTTTATGCAGCCCCACTTTCTTGCGTTCGACCTCGCGCGCGTCGCGGGTGACGAAACCAGCGCGGCGCAGGGGGCTTTTGAGAATATCGTCGTATTCGATGAGCGCTCGTGTGATCCCATGCCGGATCGCGCCTGCTTGCCCCGATGAGCCGCCGCCTTTCACGGTAATGAAGAGGTCGAATTTCCCGTCCAAGTTCGCCGTTTGCAGCGGTTGGCGGACAATCATGCGCGACGTTTCTCGCCCAAAATAATTGTCCAAACTGCGGTTGTTGATCGAAATTCGCCCGTCGCCGGGCTTAACGAAAACTCGTGCGGTCGCGCTTTTGCGGCGACCGGTGCCGCGATAGATTTGGGCTGACATCGTTATAGTTCCAAGATTTGAGGTTGCTGGGCACTGTGCTTGTGCTTGGGACCCGGGTACACTTTCAGTTTGCGAAACATGTCGCGTCCGAGCGGGCCTTTCGGGAGCATGCCCTTGACCGCGCGCTCGATGACACGGTGCGGCGCCCTCCGGAGGAGCTTGTCGAAGCTCGTCGACTTGAGACCACCCGTGTAACCGGAGTGGTTGTAGTAGATTTTTCCCTTGGGTTTGTTTCCTGTGACCTGTATCTTTTCGGCATTGACTACAATGATGTAGTCGCCGGTGTCCAAATGCGGTGTATATATGGGTTTATGCTTACCTCGCAGCCGTTTGGCAATCTCGCTTGCGAGACGCCCCAACACCTTGCCCTGAGCGTCGACGACGTACCAGTTGTGTTCTATGTCCGAAGGCGTAGCGCTAAACGTTTTCATGAAGTTATTGCTTTCGAAAAGCGTGAATCGTAGTTTTTGCTTTTATTGCTGTCAATAACAATGAGCTTGCGATAGCCGAGAGGACAAGAATAGACCGCCTGCAACGGACATGACAATGCGTTGGACCATTGGAGGAAGACTGGCTTTCGGAATGGGCGCTATCATCGCCCTATTCCTGATGAGCGACCTTATCGTTAACTGGCGCGACCGCGAGTTCAACGCGCTGGGTTCTGGCCTACGCCTCTTCGCGTTGCTGGCCAGCGTTGCCGTTGGATTTCTGACCCTGCGCGCCGTGACCCGGCCAGTAAGCTCGCTCCTCGCAGAGACGCAGGCGCTGGTGGCCGGCGACTTATCGCGGCGAGCCCTACCCGAGTCCGATGACGAGATTGGGCAGTTGGCTAACGCGTTTAATCAGATGGCCGAGGTTCTCGAACGCAACGCCGTCTCCCGGACTTATCTCGATAATGTGATTCGGTCGATGTCTGAGTCCCTGATCGTGGTCTCGCCCACGGGCGTCATAGAAACCGTCAATCCTGCAAGCTGCTCGCTCTTGGACTACCCGGAGCGCGATTTGACGGGATCTTCGATTCAGCGCGTCCTGGGCTTAAACGATACCGCTCTCACACTGGAGTTTCTGTTTACTGGCGTGACCGAACAAGAGACCTATTATTACCGCCGTGATGGACAACGCATCCCGGTATTGTTTTCCGCCGCTCCCTTGCGCGCTCGCGACGGCAGTCTGCAGGGCGCAGTCTGCATCGCCCTCGATATCGTCGAGCGGCGGCGCACCCAGCGGGCACTCGCCGCATCCCGGGCGCAACTGCGCAAGCTGGTACAGTATCTCAATCTCAGCCGCGAGGAAGAACGTACTCAAATCGCGCGCGAGCTCCACGATCAACTTGGGCAGTCGCTGACCGGCATCAAGATGGACATCGCTTGGATACAGCGCCGGGTCGACGATCACGAGGCGAGTGACCAACGCATAGCGGAACGTCTCAACGCCATGTCTCGGCATGTCGATGCGACCGTGAGTTTGGTTCGCCGCGTCGCCACAGAGCTGCGACCGGCGGTGCTCGATAACCTCGGTTTAGTTCCGGCCCTCGATCTCCTACTGCGGCAGTTCAACGAACGCACGGGGATCGGCGTCGAGCCGAGCCTGGACGCATCGGTCGATTTGACCCCCACCCAGGCCACTGCGCTCTACCGCATTGCCCAGGAAGCCTTGACCAACGTTGCCCGCCATGCCCAAGCACGCTGGGTCCGACTGCGGATCGACCACTCGGAAGGCACCGCGCGGCTCGAGGTCCGAGACGACGGCCGCGGGATTGTACCCTCTGACGGCGAGCCGCGGCGCTCACTGGGACTGCTCGGGATCGAGGAGCGGGCCCGGGAGCTCGGCGGGATGTTAAGCATCGGCGGTCCGCCAGGGACGACATTAACCGTGACCTTTCCAATCAGACCCTCGCCGTAGCCGATTTCACGCAAATGCTCGCGCCTTCAATTAATCCGCCAAGGCCGCACCCACAGCGCGCGCGGCCAGCGCACTGTGCTTGGGATCAGCAGCAATGCTGAAGTTTCTGATCGCCGATGACCATCCTTTGATGCGTCGCGGGATCCGTGACTTGCTCCGGGAGGCGTTCCCGCAGTTAGACGTTGGGGAGGCCGCCACCGGCCAGGAGGTCGAACAGCTTGTGCGAACCGGTTTCTGGGATCTGGTGTTGCTAGACGTATCCATGCCGGGAGGTGACGGATTGGAAACGCTGGTGCGGATCAAACGGGCACTCCCGGCGGTCCCGGTGTTTGTGCTCAGCATGCACGC
>JBOIDM010000166.1:0-5870 GCA_050740575.1 Gammaproteobacteria bacterium | reverse complement strand
CAATTGAGCGGGCGCGGATTGAAACTGTGCTGGCCGCGCTGACATACGGACTAGACGTTAGGTATCGCCCGCTCATTTGAGCGGGCGCGGATTGAAACTTATAACCTCGGCGAGTGCGTCGCGTTCGTCGTTGGATCGCGGACGTTGAAGCGGCATAGTGGCTTAAGGTCGAGTGCGGACATGTCGAGCACCGGCTAGCTTGAGACGGAAGCCGTGCCCGGCGCCGGCCCGCTGCGGCGGGCCGCAATGACGATCTGCTGGAAGTCCGTGATGGTCGGATGGTCGCAGTCGTCGGCAACCGGCGCGTTGCCGGGACGCGAGACCAGGGCCGTGGCGAGACCGGCCGCACGGGCGGCGTCCAACTCTGCGGGAACGTCACTCAGAAACAGGATCTCGCCCGGCGAGAGTTTCATGTCGGCGGCGATCGCGGCGTAGCTTGCTGGCTCGCGCTTGGGACCGACCGTGGTATCGTAGTAGCCGCGGAGCAGATGCGTCAGCGAGCCGGCCGCGGTGTGCGCGAAGAACTGCCGCTGTGCTTCGAGGCTGCCGGAGGAATAGATGCGCACGTCGATGCCGCGCGCGGCCCACTCGGCAAGCGCCCGGGGGCCATCGGGGAACACCTGCGATAAGAGCTCCCCGCGCGTATAGCCCTGCTTCCATATCAGTCCCTGCAGTTGCTTGAACCCGGTCAGCTTCGCGTCCGCATCCATGAGTCTCAGCACCTCCTGGTGCAGGGCCTCGGTCGGGCTCAGGGCCGGCGTGCGCCGGTGGAATTCTGCAAACGAGCCGGCGCCCGCCTCGTGCGCGATCCGCTCGCGCGCGGCAGTAACCGCGGGTTCATCCCAATGGGTTTCGAGGAACGACGGGAGGGCGCGCCGGGCGTAGGGAAACAGCGTTTGGTAGACGAATTCGATGGACGAGGTCGTGCCTTCGATGTCGAGCAGGATCCCTCGGCCGGGGAACTCGATCAAGGCATCACCGGTGCCGCCTCGCTGCGCACCTCACGCGGGCCCCAGCAAAGCGGCGAATACTCGCCGTGGGCCCCGTCGGCGACATAGTGCGCGACCCAGCCCGCCGGATCCCGGAACAAGCGTACCGCCCGAATGCTGCGGTCGGCGCAGAGATGGAACCAATGCCGCGTGCCGGCCGGCACATTGATGAGATCGCCGGCCTCGAGCTGCAGCGCGAAGACGGGGTGATCCGCGGGACGAATGTGAAACAGACCGGCGCCTCTTAATATGAACCGCACCTCGTCCTCGCTGTGATAGTGCTCCTTATTGTAGCGCTCGAGCAGGGCCTCAAGATCGGGCGTCTCGGGGGTGACGCTGATGACGTCCGCGGTGAGGTAACCGCCCGCGGCTTTCAGGCGCTCGATCTCCGCTGCGTAGGCAGTCAAAATCTCCTCGGCCGAGCCGTCCGGCGGGACGCGTTCCTCCAGAGGCCAGCGCTCATAGTGGATGCCGAAGGACCCTAGAAATTCGGTGATGTCGAGCGGATCGACGATGCGATGTCCGGTTGCGGGGATGGTGATACTGGCCATGATGTGCCTCCACGAAGTCGCTCATTAGATTCTAGCAAACCACCGAGGGCCGTGAAGGGCGGCAGGACCCGTCATTTCGGACGGGGGGTCGATCTCGGCGCGGGGTAGGCTTCGCGGCGGACCAGAACCTCGAAGAGAAACTCCAGGATTTCGACGTGGCGCCGCGCCTCGTCGAGATCGCGTCCCCAAGTGTAGAGCCCATGGCCGCGGATGAGGAATCCATGCCGTAACGGGTGTTGTCGATCCTGGATGCGTTCGAGGATCCATGCCGAAAGCGCGGCGGTGTCTTGGCTATTATCGACGATCTCGATCCCGACGCGGGTCTCGTGGGTCGTAACCCCCGCGAGGCCCTTGAGCATCTCATAGCCCGCGATCTCGACCCGGCCCTCTGCGCAGCGCGCATCGGAGAGGACCGTAGCACATACCGAGTGGGTATGCAGCACCGCACCTACGTTCGGCTGCCGGGCAATCGGCAGGTGCAGCGGGGTCTCGGCCGAGGCGCGGGCCGGTCCTCCCTCTGTGGTCTGTCCGGTCTCGTCGACGATCAGAAAGTCCGCATCGCCGAGCCGTCCCTTGTCCTTGCCGCTCGCGGTGATGAGCAGGCGCAATGGCTCCCGGGCTACGACGACGCTGTAGTTACCGCTCGTGCCCAAGGACCAGCCGCGCCGATAAAATTCCACGCCGATCTCGCGCAAGGCGCGGACCGCCGTACCACAGTGTTCGAGCCTGGTGGTGGGCGGCGTGGCCAAGCGGGATCTCGGGCGTGACCGTGGTGTTGGCTCAGCCGCGGGAATGAAACCTCGCCCGTTCCGCGGCCTCGTGCAGCACGGCGGCTTCCTCGGCGTAGCGGAGCCGATGCTCGCGCATCATATTGCGGATATCGGATTGCTTCAGGTCAGTGATGCGCCGCGAGTGAAATCTCGTCATGTCCGTATACTCTCAAGGATTGGCTTCCCGGGGCCATTATCCCAGAACGGCACGCAGCGCATCAATCGCGAGATCCTTTCCGTCGCGGGCGTGATCCGGTTACGGGCTATGAGGGTTTTCGAGTGCGCGAAGACCCGAGCGAACTCCGGCTCAGCGCCATCTCCGGCACCGAAGCCCTGGCCTAAGATCGAGGGAGGTACCGTTCCCGCCCGATTTCCGAGGCTTAGACTCCGATTTCGTCGCCGTCGTCCTTGGTAATGGCGATGGTCGCGGAACGCGGGCGTGAGAGACCGCTATCCGGCCAATGACTGCCGAAGGCGCCCGTGGCAAAGTTGGGCGCCGTGTTTTCACCCGGGTGCTGAATGTTGATGAACAGGGTCTTGCCGTCCGGGGTTTCCGCGACACCGGTGATCTCGCATTCCTTCGGACCCACTAGGAAGCGACGCAGGTGCTTTTCGCCCAACTCCTTACCGACATGAGTATCGACGGTTTGCGTCGTTGTGCCGTTGACATTGGTGACCGTCCTCTGGGCGCCGTCTCCCACTTCACCTGGAACGGCGGCCAGCATCATGCAATTGGTGACATCGGTATAGGCGCCGTCATCGGTCTGGATCCAGAGCAAGCCGGGATTCGCACAACTGAACCATAACCCGTCGGGGCTGGAGAAGTCGTTCGCGTCGCTCAGACCGGAGAGATTGACGTTGGCCGTGTCTGCGCTGGCGCGCGCGCCGAATAGGAATACGTCCCAGGTGAACGAGGTCGCGTCGACTTTGCCGTGGTCCTCGGCGAAGCGAATGATATGGCCGTTAGGGTTGCCTAGCTGATTCTGGCCGGTGGTCTTCTGGTCGTTATAGAAACGCGGATTGGCGGCGTCGACACGGGTGATCGGGCGGCTCGCGGCGTTGGTATTGGTCAAGGTGACATACACCTCGCCGTTCTTCGGATGGACGGCGGCCCACTCCGGCCGGTCCATTTTGGTAGCGCCCGCCGCGTCGGCGGCGAGCCGGGTGTTGATCACAACGTCGGCCTGATCGGCGAAGGCATAGGCCGGGTTGGTCGGAGTGATATTGTTGATCCCGAAGCCAAGCTCTCTCCATACACCGCTACCATCGCCGTTGAACGTGGCCACATAGAGCTTACCGTCGTCCAGATACTTGTCGCCCGCGGCCATCCCGCCGTGGGCGTCGCGGGGATGCCAGCGTCGGTTCGACACGTATTTATAGATGTACTCGTTGCGCGCATCGCAGCCCATGTAGAACACGAGCGGCTCGCCCTTCTTCACCGGCCCAAGCCACGCGCCTTCATGCGCGAAACGGCCGAGCGCGGTGCGCTTCTTGGGGACTGAACTTTTATCATACGGATCGATTTCCACTACCCACCCGTACGTGTTCGCGACATTACGATAATCGTCGTTGCCGTCGGCCGACGCGCCGAGCTTCATCGCGTTCCAGCGGCCGTAGAGGTCGTCTGCCGTATCGGGCGTCACCGTCGCCCACAGTTCGCGCCCGTTACCCGCCACCCCGTAGCGCGCGAACGAGGCTAGTTCCTTCGCCGTGCGATTGAGGTCATCGGTCGCGGCGATCCGCCGGAAATACCCGGCCCAGTTTTCCTCGCAGCTCAGATAGGTGCCCCACGGCGTGGCGCCGTTCGCGCAGTTATTGATGGTGCCGCGCGTTTCTGATCCATCGGGCGAGAATTTGGTGATCATGTACGGCGTCTTCGCCGCCGGTCCGGACAGCTCCATTGTCGTCAACGTGTGAATGCGACGGTTGAAGCGGGAGTCTTGCTTGTAGCTCCACCTCCCTTTCTTTCCTCGCTTCTTAACTACCTCTATGATGCCGACGCCATGCACGTAGAATTCGCGCAGCACTTCGTCCGGCATGGTTCGCGCCCCGCCGACGACGGTTTGGCCGTTCGGGTGCAGGAAAGCCGGTGTGATCGCTTCGTGGTTGACGCACAGGAGACCGCGGTCCGAGGAGTGTTCGTCGCGCCGACCATTGCGCGTCAGGCCGAAGTAACTCATGCCGTCGTGGTGATCGCCCGCACGATTCGCGAAGCTGGCAGGATCGTCGGTGCCATCATTCAGGTAGTCAACAACGCCGGCAGCGATCGGATCACCCAGACGGTACAGCACGTCATAGCGGTAGCCCGGCGGCACCGTGACGACATCCGCCAGACTTTTAGGGACGGCGGGAAAACCTAACTTCAAGCGGCGGGGCGGGAGAAGCTGACCTCCGTGTCGTTGACCGTCTGCCCAGACACAGCCTAAGCCGCCACCGCCTAAGACCGTCATGGCTGCGGCGCTGGCCGTACCGCGCAGCAATTGGCGGCGCGAAAGGCGCATTTGCAGAATGCGATCGAAAGAAGGGTTATCCGATATGTTAGTTATCGTGTCGTCGTCATGATGAGAGGAAAACCTCACATGCTGGTCAGTCATCGTCGTCTCCGAAGCGTTGCCCCTCTGTCACAAAAGACGTACCGTAACGCGGTTTGGTTAAACTATTGTGACGGACGCAGTGAGGGTGTATTTTGAACGAAAAAGGCAGGTACAGTAGGAGTCAAGCAACAGTCCGTCCCTTTAGATCCCCGATGCCATACACTTCGCAGGAGTCGCCCGAGGAGTCACGATTCGCATCGGCGACAACGCAATACATCGACATCTTTGTGCGGCTGTTGGGCGTCATGCTGGTGATCGCCGGAGCGTGGGTAGGGCTAAAGGCGGTCATCGAGGCGTGGAATCTTTACCGCATGCCTCACCGCATCGAGGTCCTGGCGACAGCGGTTGAATACGGATCACATCTTGATCGGGCGCTGTCCACGTACTCGGCGGCTACCGACGAGACGCTTACGAAGGAGTCTCGCGCGTCGGACGCCTTGAGGCTTTCATATTTTCTCGCCTGGGGGATCGCGATGCTGCTGCTATTACTGGTCGGCAGCCTGACCATGGCCATGGTCAAGGCCGGTGCGGAGCTTGCGCTGCGCGATGCACGGAACAAGCATCTCGCGCGTGTGATCGCCAAGGAGTTGCGCAAGACCCAAGGGCTTCCTTGATGCGCTGTGATCCGCGGGAACACGCACTTTCAGACAGCGCTTCGAGGGAGGGAGCATGAACGGCCAAAAAACTTAGCGAGACCGGCACGGCGACGACAAGGCGCGTGCCTGCCTCGTCGGTGACCCCCACTACCACGGTCAAAAAAAAGCGCTATACTACGCTCCCAAGGTGGCTATCGAGCGAAGCGAAAGGTACGCCCCTTGAATTGACGATGCCTACTTAGTGACTACGGCTTTCTGACTTTTCAAACGACCTCGCCCGTTCAGCGAACTTCGCTGTGTATTTCGTGGACCCGTTAGACACGCCGACCGTTTTGGATGTACCGAGTGCCAAGCACACGGTACGCACAGT
>JBOIDM010000165.1:0-14693 GCA_050740575.1 Gammaproteobacteria bacterium | reverse complement strand
GGCAGTGGCTTGCGGTAGCGCGGCGCTAGAGCCTTGACGGACAGGCCCAGATAGTGAAAAAAACTCGCGATGTCGCCGTACCCTCATCGAGCTGATACCAGAGCGCCCGCAGTTTGCGCTCTTGGATATAGCTGCTCGCGAGCGTGGTCTTCCCCGCGCCGGGGGGTCCGGTGATCCACAGGGCGCGATGTGTCCGCGCAGCGTCGATCCGGGCGAAAAGGCGCGGGCGGGCGAGCACGTGCTGCGAACGCGGAGGGGAGATCTTGGCGCAGCGTGGACCGCTCTCCTTTGTCTGCTTCACTCTTAATCCGCCTATTACGGCCGGCCTAAATTTTTCACACCCCGCCGGGGCTATTTGATGTGCGTCAAGATGCCATCAAGCTCATCGAGCGAAGTGTAATAGATCACCACGCTGCCGCGGCCGTGCCCATCATGGCGTACGCTGGTCTTGGCGCCCAAGCGTTCCGAGATCTGTTGCTCCAAGGCCGCGATATTGGGATCCTTCGACGGCCGCTCGTCCACCGGTTTAGCCTCCTGGAGCCGGCGCACCAAGCGCTCCGACTCCCGCACGGTCAGGCCTTGAGCAATGACGCGTTGCGCCGCTGCGATCTGCGCCCGGCCTTCCAGGGCTAACAGGGCACGGGCATGGCCCATCTCGAGATCCCCCGCCTCGAGCTTGCGCTTAACCTCCTCCTGCAGCTCCAAAAGCCGCATCAGGTTGCTCACGGCGGCGCGCGATCGGCCGACGGCATCCGCCACCTCTTGGTGGGTCATGCTGAACTCGTTCACCAGGCGCGAAAACGCCGTCGCTTCTTCCAAGGGATTGAGATCCTCGCGCTGAATATTCTCGATGAGCGCGATGCTGAGCGCGACCGCATCGGTGACATCGCGCACGATCGCCGGGATCTCGTGCAGACCCGCGAGCTGCGAGGCGCGCCAGCGCCGCTCCCCGGCGATGAGCTCGTAACGCTGCCCGCCGCCGAGCGGACGGACGACGATGGGCTGTACCACCCCCTGGGCACGGATCGAATGGGCCAAGTCCTCGAGCGCTTCCGGACGCAGATCGAGCCGGGGCTGATAGCGGCCCTTTTGGATCAGTTCGATCGGGAGGGCGCGGACTTCCCCAGCGGGTGCAAGGCCGGGCACGGCGTCCACCCCCAGCAAGGCCTCCAGCCCTCTCCCCAGCCCCCGTTTCTTAATGCTCATCGTGCCTGGCTCCGTCCGCTACGGTATGCGCTGGCGTGCCGGTGGCCATAGGGAGCGCATGGCGGCGCAGGATCTCCCCCGCTAAGGCGAGATAGGCGATCGCTCCGCTCGAGGTCCTGTCGTACTGCAGGGCCGGGAGCCCGTGGCTCGGGGCTTCGGCCAAGCGTACGTTGCGGGGGATGGTCGTGCGATAGACCTGGGCGCCGAAATGGTTCAGCAACTGCGCGGAGACATCGTTCGCCAGGTTATTCCTGGGATCGAACATCGTGCGCAGCAGCCCTTCGACGCCGAGCCCGGGATTCAAACGGTTCTTGATCGTAGCAATGGTCGTGAGTAGCGCGGTCAAACCTTCCAGCGCGTAGTACTCGCATTGCATGGGAATGATGACCGAGTCCGCCGCCACCATTGCGTTCACGGTAAGCATGTTGAGCGCCGGCGGACAGTCGATAAAAATATAGTCATAGTTTTCCGTCACCGGCGTCAGCGCCGCGCGCAGGCAGGACTCGCGGCTATCAAAAGAGAGTAATTGCACCTCGGCCCCGGTAAGGTCGCTGTTGGCAGGCACCAGATCATAGCCGCCCGCGGCCGCCGGGATCGCGGAGCCCGCGATCGAGACCTCGCCCGTGAGGACATCATAGGCGGAGGTGGACAGCGAGCGCTTATCGACCCCACTCCCCATGGTGGCGTTGCCTTGCGGATCCAGGTCCACGAGCAGGACGCGCCGCTTGGTCGCGGCTAACGAGGCGGCGAGATTGACGCTGGTCGTGGTCTTACCCACGCCTCCCTTCTGGTTGGTGATGGCGATTACTTTCCCCATGTCCCCTGCCGTAGCCGGGGTTATTGTACCGCCGCGCGGTCGAAAAAATACACGTGGCGGGCCGGATATCGGTGGGCTTGCTCTTAAAGAGGGTTACAATTCGACGGACATTAAGGCCAGCGCCGCGCGTGATGGCGGCTAGCCAATACCTCGGGAAACACGATCGACAGGCTCGATTTCAACCACAGGAAAGGAGCATAGAGCATGAACACCGTACAGCCACTCGGTCTCCTCGTGGGCCGCATCTTTCTGGCCCTCATCTTCATCGGCTCCGGCTTCAGCAAGATCAGCGGATTTCCGGACACTGCGGCCTCCATGGCTGCCAAGGGCATGCCGATGGTGGAGGTGTTGTTGATTATCGCCATCCTCATCGAGTTGGGCGGCGGCCTGTTGCTCGCCGTGGGGTACAAGGCCCGTTGGGCGGCGCTCGCGATCTTCCTGTTCCTGATCCCGGCTACCCTGATCTTTCACGCTTTCTGGGCGGTGGAGCCCGAGCTGGTAAAGATGCACCTTATCCAGTTCCAGAAAAACCTGGCGATTATGGGCGGTATGCTCTACGTTGTGTTTAACGGCCCGGGACGCCTGAGCTTGGACCGGGTGTAAGGCGCGTATGGTTTGACGCACCCGGCTGAAGGTTAGGTCAGAAATAAACGATCTGCGCAGGGAGAAGATGCTGGGGGAACGACCATTCGAGGACGAGAGTGCCGACTCATAAACCACCGCCAACCCCGAGGCCAAAGTGAAAAGCAGCGTCAGCAGAGTCATGCCCCTCCGGCCACAAGTAGATCTGGATCGCCTGTACAAACGGGTATGTGTAAGGGTGTTCACCTATGTTGCGCGTGAGCACGTCTTCCAAAACTCCATAAACCGTAACCTCGCGATCGGCACTATAAATTGCCCCGTCTAGCAACTCGCCGCTATTGGCTATGAACCTCCCGAGGGATGCGTCGCCGGGTTCGGGTCGGCCATCGGTGCCGAGCGCCTTAGCGAGGATTTCCACTTCTGTTTTATTTGCGACACTCTTTGTGGACACGATGCTCCCGCCCCACCGAATGCGTCGATTCACGAATGCCTTGGGGTTGCTTTGAACGTCGGCCAGACCGGGATTGTCTGCCAGCGGTTCGCGGATCACGAGCGGTACGTCGCTTGCGCAGCCACCGAGCAAAGATAGGAGTAACAAGCATAAGACTTGTTTCATGACGGCTTTCGGAGTCCTATCAAGAGGTCCGATGTGCGAAAGGGGGGACAATTCCTAATTGCTGCAACATGCCAAAGGTATCCGCGTTAATCCAATCTTCCTCGATCTTGCCGGCAACAATGGTGTAAATCGCTTGCCCCGTGATGCTCATGGACTTGCTCGTCGGTTCAAGGCTCAAGAGCTTTCCTTTGTGTGTGCCGTACGCTGACCAGCGGAGCGCAACCTTGTCCCCTTCCGCAACCATGTCGTCGACGCTGACGTGTAAGTCAGGGAAGGCAGAGCAAAGCAGCCGAACATACTGCTTAGCTCCTTCAGGGCCGCGGCTCAGATCGGGAACCGTGGGGGAGTGGATGATCGCGCCGGGCGCGACAAGCTCATCTAAAACATCGAGCTTTCGTTGATTCCAGACCTCATCAATGAGACGGTAGATGACCGCTTTGTTCTCATGTGACATACGACTATCTCCTTGCGCTTCGCGCAACAAGCGAGCTGCGCGTGGAGAATGAATAGTCTACGCCGCCGGGGAGGTTTTCACCAACCGGTACCGTATGGCAACCCGCAAAAATTATCCAAGTTCGCGGATTGCCTAGAATAGAAGCATGGAGCATGAATACCGTACAGCTACTATATAGGTCTCCTCATAGACCGCGTCCTCCTGACCCTCACCTGGCAATTATAGGCGGTATGTTCTACGTTTGTGATTAATGGCTCGGGACGCATAAGCGTGGACGGGGTGTAATTATAGAACCACAAGGTAAGCTGCCCGTTCCCCGACGTTATGAGCATGCGCTATCAACACTTATTGATGATCTACCCGGAATTTCCGAAGACCTACTGGGGAATGCAGTATTTTCTTCCTCTCGTCGGCAAGAAAGCCCTGATGCCACCGCTCGGGCTGATCACCATTGCCGCGTTGACCCCCAGCCCCTACGAGATCCGCCTGGTCGACCTGAACTGCGTAGCCTTGACGGAGGATGACCTCGGCTGGGCCGATATCGTGTGTTTTTCGGCGATGCTTCCGCAGAAGCCCTCGCTCTTTCAAGCCGCCGAGCGCTGCAGGGCCGCAAAAAAGCTGGTGGTCTTTGGAGGCCCCTATCCGACGGCCTGTGCGGCTGAATGCGCACCGCATTGCGACGTCCTGGTGCTGAACGAAGGCGAGATCACCTGGCCGGCCTTCCTCGAGGACCTGGAACGGGGTATTTATAAAGACAGGTATACGAGCGGGGAGAAGCCCGATGTCTCAGGCACTCCTGTCCCCCGCTTCGAGCTCCTGAACATCGACGAGTATGGCATCATCCCCATCCAATTCTCCCGAGGTTGCCCGTTTCAATGCGAGTTCTGCGACATCATCGTCATGTTCGGCCGCAAGCCAAGGACCAAGACTCCGGCTCAGGTGTTGCGGGAGCTGGAGGCGGTCCTCGAGACCGGATACCGGGGGACGATCTTTATCGTCGATGACAACTTCATCGGCAACAAGAAGGAGGTCAAGCGGTTCTTGGTGGAACTGGTCCGCTGGAACGCCGCCCACGGACACCCGTTTATCTATGGGACCGAGGCCTCAGTGAATTTGTCCGAAGACGGTGAGCTTTTGGATCTGATGGTCAGGGCCAACTTCACCTGGGTGTTTCTCGGCATCGAGTCCCCCTCGGCAGAGAGTCTCAAGGAAACCCGCAAGTTCCAGAACCTGAAAGGCTCGCTCGAGGGGCGTGTCCATAAGATCCAGGGCGCGGGAGTTTTGGTCTTTGGCGGATTTATCCTCGGTTTCGACAGCGACGGGGAGGACATCTTCGCTCGCCAGATCGAGTTTATCGAACAGGCGGCCATTACCAATGCCATGATCGGGCCGCTGGTGGCGCTACCCGGGACCCCACTCTACGCCCGCATGAAGCAAGCGGGCCGTCTTCTCACGGAAGACGGCGGCGGGCACGACCGCACGATCGCCTCGGGTTATACCAATATCGTTACCCTGGTTCCCGAGATCCGATTGTTGGAAGGGCATAGTCAGGTCCTGCAATCGATCTATGCGCCGGAAGCGTATTTCAAACGGGCCTTTGCAGCCCTCTGTCACCTCCCTCATCCCGGTGGCGTATGGGAACGTATCGCGCGGGCCCTGTGGCTCGGGCATGTGGGGGTGTCCTTCCTGTTGCCGGGTACGGATAAAACCCCGACGCTGCGATCCTTTCTGGGCCAGCTCGGGTCTTTCTATCGCATCCTTCGCCGGTTGCCGGCGCCTTACAAACGCGCAAGCCTGTCCTTTGCCTGGAAGGTCATGATCAAATGCCCCGACCAAATGCCTTTTATACTTCCCTTTATCTTGATGGGGTTCCACTATTACATGTTTACTTTCGCACACATGCTGCCGGAGTTGTCGGAGTTCATCAAACACCTCGCGGCGGAGCGTGACGCGAGCGCTAAGCTTACCCAACGACCGGCGGCTTAGACACGTTCCCGGCCCGAGGCGTCGAAGCTACAGAAACATTGTGTCCTCGGCGCGCCCCCCTGCGCCTGGCTCTGCCGGCCGTGGAGGTGATGTAAGCGCGTTGTACACGGGGACTGGTTCAGAGTATCCCTAGTGCTTTTTTGTAACGTAAGGTGACAAACCCCGGCGGGCTCACACTAAGTTACGAACAGCACTCGCTTACCGCCCGGCTATGCGATATAAAAACTCCGTGACGAAAGACAGCGTTCTCGTCGTTGACGATGATCGCGAGATCCGGACGCTCCTGTGCGATTATCTGGAGCAGAACGATTTTCGTGCCCATGCGGTGCCCAACGGCAAAGCGATGTGGACAGCCCTTGAATCGAGCCGCGTGGACCTCGTCGTGCTCGATCTCATGTTGCCCGGCGAGGATGGGCTCGCGCTCTGTCGCGAGATCCGGGCACGGATGGACACGCCGGTGATCATGTTGACGGCGCGCGGCGAGGAGATAGACCGCATCATCGGTCTGGAAATGGGCGCCGACGATTACTTGCCCAAGCCCTTCAATCCGCGTGAACTGCTGGCGCGCGTGAAGAGCGTACTGCGCCGATCCCGAAGCCTGCCCCGCAACCTACAGCCGGACGACGCTCGATTGATCCGGTTCGCCGGTTGGACGTTGGATCCCGCCCTGCGCCAGTTGACCTCTGGCGACGGCGTCGTCGTTCCGTTAGGCGGCGCCGAATACCGGTTGCTGCGGATACTGCTCAATCACGCCAACCGTGTTGTGAGCCGCGACCAGATCATGGATTTGACCAAGGGACGAGAAACCGATCCCCTCGAGCGCAGTATCGACGCCCAGGTGAGCCGGCTGCGTCAGCGGCTGCGCGACGACCCGCGGGAGCCCGCCATCATCCAAACCGTGCGCGGAGAGGGATACATGCTCTGCGCTAGAGTGGACGTATTGCGATAGTGCTTCCCAAGTCTCTGTTCGGCAGGATGATCTTGATCCAGGTGCTGGGCCTTGTGGTGGCGGGCGGAGTCGGCGCGGCGATCCATGCCTGGGAGGTGGACAGGGTCTTTGCGCAAACCGACGCGGCCCAGGCGGCCCAGCGGATCGCCGATACCGTGAGTTTGCTCGACACGCTGGCGGCCGCCGAGCGCGAAAAAGTCGTCGCCATCCTCAACACCCGTCGGTGGTTTGCGTCCCTCGATCCGGCGGCAGCGCAGCGCACCGGGGCCGGCGGACACTCCGCGCTGGCGACATTTGAAGACCGGGTGCGCCGAGCGCTCGGCCCTCGCGCCCTCAAGGTCGTCTTCGCCGATCGCGGGGTGACCGGCGCATCTTACCTGGTGCAGGCGCGCTTGACGGACGGTCACTGGGTGACGCTCGGCTATCGTCGCAGTTTGACCAGCTCCCCCGATCGCCTGTTCTGGACCTGGGCGACACTGGCGGGGGCGATCCTCATCGCGGCGTGGGTGGCCGTGCGCTGGGTGACGCGCCCGCTGTCCATCCTTGCGCAAGCCGCCGAAGATCTGGGACGCGACATCGACCGCCCGCCTCTGAAGGAGCACGGACCTTCGGAGGTGCGACACGTGGCCGCAGCCTTCAACAACTTGCAATCCCAGCTTGCGCGCCTGTTGCAGGACCGCGTGCGGATCTTCTCGGCGATGTCGCACGATCTCAAGACCCCGGTCACCCGCCTGCGGCTGCGCGCCGAGATGCTGCAAAACGCGGAGCTGAAGGCCAAATTCGCGGCCGACCTGGAACTGATGGAAACCATGGTCAACGCGACCCTCGATTTCGCTCGCGGCATGAGCGACCGAGAGGTTTTTCAACCGGTGGACATCATGGCACTCATTGAAAGCATCCAAGCGGATGCGGAAGAGATGGGGCAATCCGTGGCGGTCGGCGGCCACGCAGCGGAGCCGTACAGAGGCAAGCCCCTGGCCTTGAAGCGTTGCATCGGCAACTTGGTGGACAACGCGATCAAGTACGGCCAGCGCGCCGAGGTGACGGTGAACGACGACGGCAGGCGGCTTCAGATCCGCGTCCTCGATGTCGGGCCTGGGATACCGCAAGCCGAGCTCGCGCGGGTGTTCGAGCCCTTCTACCGCATCGAGTCATCGCGTAGCCGAGAAAGCGGAGGAACCGGTCTAGGTCTCGCCATCGCCCGCAACATCGCCCATCTGCACGGCGGCGAACTCGCCTTGAACAACGTCGAGGGCGGCGGGCTCGAAGCGCTACTCACCCTTCCGCGTGGTTTGAACCCTCCGGTCTCAATGAGCGGCAAGAATCGATGACGAGCCGGGCGGTAAGCAGCTTATGGCGGTCGGGACTGTTCCTGCTCCTGCGGCTCACTGTTTCGTATGTGCTGGGGTCCACGGGGCCGGCAATGGCGGAAAGCTTCTTTGCCCACCTGGCCGATCCGTTCGACACCGAGACCGAAACCGCACCGGCACCCGGGGTTCCCTGGCAGACCAGCGAGCCGCTTCCGAAGGTTCCTGAGCCCAGGCGGAGCAGTGCGGCGGAGATGTCAGGCCCTCTCTCCCTCGCTCAGATCACGGATCTGGCTCTCATGAATAACCCACAGACCCGAGAGGCTTGGGCCGTGGCGCGCGCCCGAGCCGCGGAGCTCGGGATCGCGCGCGCCCTGTACTGGCCGCAACTCGACGGTGTCGCCAACCTCACACGCAGCAGGTCGCTCTCGAGCGGCGGCGCGTCCAATCCCGAGCAGACACGCTACGGCCCTTCGGTAAGCCTGGCCTATATCCTCTTCGACTTCGGCGCCCGTGAAGGCGAGGTGAAGGCCGCTCGCTACCGGTTGCTGGCATCCAATCTCCAACAGAATCGCGTGTTGCAGGATGTGGTGCTGCTGGTCGAGCAGACCTACTACCAAGTGCTGGGCCTGGAGCGGCTCGTGTCAGCCAACCAGGAGGCATTGAAGAGCGCGCAAGCCAGCTTGAGTGCGGCGAATACTCGGCGCCAAGCGGGTTTGGCCACCATCGGTGATGTCTACCGCGCCGAGACGGCAGTGGGTCAAGCGCGGCTGACGGTGCAGCGCGCCGAAGGCGAGCTTTCCAAGGCACGGGGCCAGCTCGCAGTTGTGCTGGGAAGGCCAGTCAGCACGCGAGTGAAGCTCCTGCCCTGGCCCGCTCAACCGCCGCTTGCAAAAGTTGCCGAATCGCTGGATCTCATCCTCGATCAGGCCAAATCGATGAGGCCCGATCTTGTGGCGGCCGAAGCCGAGGTGCGCGCGGCTCGCGCCGGTGTGCAGACAGCAAAGGCGGCGGGCCTGCCGTCGCTAGAGCTCGCCGTCAATGGCGGCCGCACAGGGTTTTTAGAAGATGATCGGGTAGCTTCGAACAGCTACAGCATCGCCGTCAACCTGCGCATCCCGCTTTTCACGGGCTTTCGCGACACCTATAGCGTGCGCCTCGCGGAGGCTGAAACGGAGCAGGCCGAAGCGGCGCGCGATCGACTGCATCGCCAGAGCTCGCTGGAAGTCTGGCAGGCCTACTACGACCTCATCACCGCCGCGACCGGAATCGATACCAGCTCCGGCGTATTGAGAAGCGCCGAGCAGTCGAGCGAAGTGGCATTGGCGCGTTATCGGTCGGGTGTCGGGAGCCTGCTCGATCTGCTCACCGCCCAGTCGGACGAGGCAACCGCGCAAGTTCAGTGGATACAATCCCAGTTCGACTGGTATACGGCCCTCGCGCGTCTCACGCACGCGCGCGGCGCCTTGCTACCCTCACCTTCGTCATGACGCGAATCCTGCTGATAGGGGTGCTGCTCGTCGTCGCCATCGGCCTTTATCTGCGGCTCGGTAACGATAGGACGGTCGGCGCCGTCGCGCATAAGACCGCCCGGGAGGGAGCAATCGCCGTCAAGACCGTCGCCGCGAAGGTGCAGCCGATGCCGGTCGTCGCCGAGGCGGTAGGGACCGTCGAGCCGGAGCACAGAGTCGAGGTACGACCCCAGATGAACGGGGTGCTGGAGGCGGTATTGTTTCGCGAAGGCGAGGATGTAAGGAAAGGTCAACTCTTGTTTCGTGTCGATGAACGATCCGCGCGGGCCACCATCGATCAGGCACAGGCCACCCTGGCCCGCGATGAGGCGCAGTTGCTGGAAGCGCGAGCGCAGAGGCAACGTCTCAAACCGCTCGCGGAACGTGAATACATCACGCGCCAGGAGTACGAGCAGGCAGTCGCCTCCATGGAAGGCCTCGCGGCTACCGTGAAGGCCGATCGCGCCCAGGTGGAGATGGCCCGGGTACAACTTGGTTATACCGAGATTCGTGCACCTATCACCGGCCGAACGGGTAGCCTCGCGGTCAAGGAAGGGAACCTGGTCAATACCGCCGGGGCGACGCCGCTGGTCGTAATCATGGGTATCGATCCGGTGCAGGTCGCCTTCAATATTCCACAGCGCTATCTCGAAGAGGTCCGGCGCCAGGGGAAATCGGGCGACATGCGCGTTGCGATCTACCGTGAGCAGGGCCGTGTCCGTGTGGCCGAGGGCAAGGTCGTCTTCATCGATAACACGGTGAATCCGCAAACCGGTACCTTGCTCTTGAAAGCGCGGGTCCCGAACGGGGATCAGGCATTGTGGCCCGGAGAGTTTATCCTTGCGCAACTGATCCTGAAAATCGAGCCCAACGCCGTGGTCGTGCCTGCAAGCGCGGTCCGGCCGGGACAAAAAGGCCCTTATGTCTATGTCGTGGACGGTGCAAAGGCGAGGCTGCGGCCCGTCCAGGTCTTGCGGCAGGTCGAAGACCTGGCCGTCATCGGGGAGGGATTGAAAGGCGGCGAACCGGTAATTACCGAGATCCCCTATAACCTTAGCCCGGGCAAAGCGGTCAAAGCGACCGGAGAGCCGCAATCATGAACCCGTCCAGGATCTTCATCGAACGTCCGGTAGCGACGGCAGTATTGACGGCGGGCTTATGCCTACTTGGCTTAGTCGCATTCGACACGCTGCCGGTCAATGAATTGCCCAGCGTCGATTTCCCCACCCTGCAGGTCTCCGCAAATCTCCCTGGAGCGGATCCCGAAACCATGGCCCAAGTGGTAGCAATGCCTCTGGAGCGGGAGTTTTCCATGATCTCCGGTATCGATTCCATGAGCTCGGTGAGCGGCTCGAGCTCGACCCGGATCGCATTGCAATTCCGGCTCGATCGCGATATCGACTCGGCCGCCCAGGACGTGCAGGGCGCGATCGCGAGCGCCATGCGCCGGCTTCCCAACGGGATCGATCCACCTCAGGTGCGCAAGACCAACCCCGCGGACAGTCCGGTCCTGATTCTGGCCTTGACTGCGGAGACCCTGCCCCTCCCGGAGCTGAACGAATTCGCCGACACCCGTCTGGTCCAGCGATTGTCGATGCTTCCTGGGGTCGCTCAGGTAGTTGTCTACGGTGCCCAAAAATACGCACTACGCCTATACCTCAATCCCAATGCCTTGGCCCAACGTAACCTCGGATTCGATCAGGTGGTGCAGGCCGTCCAGGAAGCCAACAGTAACCGCCCCGCCGGGATCATGGACGGCGCCGAGCGTGCCTATGCGGTAACAGCCAACGCCGATCTCAAGACAGCCGCGGACTTCCGGGAGGTGATCGTGGCCTTCCAGAACGGCATTCCGGTCCGTCTCAAGGACATCGGCCGCGCTGAAGACAGCGTGGAGAACGATAAAGCCCTGAGCTGGTTCAACGGCGAGCGCTCGATCGTTCTCGCGGTACAGCGGCAGCCGGGCGCCAACACGGTAGACACCGTTAACGGGATCCGGGAACTGTTGCCTGAGGTACGCGCGGAGCTCCCGGCGGGAGTTGAATTACACGTGCTGATCGATCGCTCGGAGTTTATCCGCGCCTCCATCCACGACGTCAATTTCACCCTGGTGCTCGCGATCGTCCTCGTGTCCGCGGTAGTGCTCATGTTCCTGGGCAATCTGCCATCGACCCTCATCACGGTCCTGATCCTTCCCACGTCGGTGCTCGGGAGCTTTGCCGTGATGCATCTCCTCGGCTACAGTCTAAACAACCTGTCGCTGATGGCCTTGACGCTGGCCGTGGGTTTCGTGGTGGATGACGCCATCGTGGTGCTGGAAAACATCAGCCGGCACATGCAAATGGGTAAGGATCGCTTGACCGCAGCCTTCGATGGCACGCGCGAGATCGGCTTCACCGTATTGTCCATGACGATATCGCTGGCTGCCGTGTTTATCCCGATCCTGTTTATGTCCGGGATCCTCGGTCGCCTGTTCGCAGAGTTCGCGGTCACCGTCGGTGTGGCCGTGCTGATCTCCGGACTCATTTCCCTGAGCCTCACCCCCATGCTGTGCGGCTTGTTCCTCAAGTCCACTCGGGCACACGGGCCTGTTTACCGCGGCTTTAATACTCTGTTCGAGCACTCCAGAGCGTTTTACGGCATGAGCCTCCAACGCGCGATGGGTCATCGTGGCTTGATGCTCATGGCATCGGCAGCGATTCTGGTTGCGACCGGCTGGCTATTCACCGCGGTTCCGCAGGGCTTCATCCCGAGTCAGGACACGGGGACCGTTACCGGCAGTACCCGCGCGCCCGAGGGAACCCCTTTTCCGGAGCTGGTTAAGAGGCAACTGGCGCTCACCGAAGTGGTGCGCGCCAATCGCAACGTCGAAGCGCTGATGTCCACCGCGGGACAGGGGTTCGGAGGGATGAGGGGGGGCAATGTCGGACGCATCATCGTCCGCTTGAAACCTGCGGCGGATCGGGAACAGAGCGCCGACGAAGTCATTCAGGAGCTGCGGCTAGCCGCGCGCGCCGTCGAGGGGATAGATCTGGTGCTGCAAAACCCCCCGGCGATCCGCATCGGCACGATTACGAGCGCGGGGGAGTTTCAGGTGGTCCTGCGGGGCTCCGATCTGAGCGCCCTCTACCGAACCGCTCAAGCACTCGAGAGCCGACTCGAGGACTTGCCGATGCTTCGTGACGTGAGCAGCAGCCTGGAGCTCGCTAACCCCGAGATCCAGGTGCACATACTGCGGGAGCGCGCAGCCTCTCTCGGCGTCAGCCCACAGGAAATCGAAACTGTGCTCAGCTCCGCCTTTGGAGGGAGCGAGATCAGCACGATTTATGGCGCCAATGACCAGTACCCCGTTTTTATTCAGCTCGATTCCGCCTTCCAGCGCGACGTCAACGCGTTCGACGCACTCTATGTGCAGAGCCGAAACGGCCGCCTGGTACCGCTCGCCAGCATCGCGGACATTAGGCAAGGGGTTGGGCCTATCTCGATCGAGCATTTCGGGCAGCTGCCCTCGGTCACGCTGTCATTCAACCTGGCACGGGAGTATTCCATCGGAGCGGGGCTTTCGGCCGTCAAGGCGCTCATGCGAGAGACGCTCCCGCCCGGCATCAGCAGCGTCCTGAGCGGCAGCGCCAAGAGCTTCGAGGAATCGACACGCGATCTGCCCATCCTCCTGGGTATCACCGTCCTGGTGGTATACATGATCCTAGCGATCCTGTACGAACATCTCGGTCATCCACTCACCATTCTCACCGCGCTGCCCTTGGCGGGGTTTGGGGCACTGGTCATGCTTATACTCTTCGACCAGGAGCTCAATATGTTCAGCTTCGTGGGGATCATACTTCTCGTGGGCTTGGTCAAGAAGAATGGGATCATGATGGTAGATTTCTCACTCACCCTCCAGCGTGAAAAAAATCTGCCGGCAGAGCAGGCCATCGTCGAGGCCTGCCTGGTGCGCTTCCGACCTATTATGATGACGACGATGGCGGCGATCCTCGCGACGCTGCCCATTGCGCTTGGTTATGGCGCAGGTGGCGAGGCGCGCCAGCCCCTCGGGACCGCGGTCGCGGGCGGGCTCTTGTTCTCGCAGTTTCTGACGCTGTACATCACCCCGACCTTTTATGTGAGCCTGGAGCGGTTCGTCCAAGGTCTGCGCGTACGCGCCTCCGGCCCATGGAGAAAGAAACGGGGTTCTAAGCAGCTCTCCCCGCATGGATAGGTTCTGGTCTTACGTTCTCATGAACATGGCTTGGGCACGCCAACCGTCCCCGAGTACTAATACTTACCCTGATCCCGCGCACGCGCCGATCGCTTTGTCGTAATCCTCCCGTTGTTCGAGTTTCTTGATAATGCATTTCCATTGTTCGACAGTGTATGCCACTCCTCTGGTACGGCATTCGCCGAGAAACTTCTGTCGAGTCGGGTCGGTTACCTTAAGCTGATCGGATTTTATATTCATCGCGTCCTTGCATAATGACACCTGCTCACTGCATGCCGAGAGTCCGAGAGAAACAAGCAACACCGCGCTACACCATGCTTTGGTCGTCATTGAGATCAATGCCTCGCTTGCCTATCAAATATAGAACAATAGGTCTCACCTATAACCCCGCCTTAGCTGCCCAAAGATTGGGGTCCACGGCGTTGTGCTGTAGTTTACAGGCAAACGGCGTTACCTGCCTATTCTGGGCGATATAGTGCAGTCGGGCACAATGATGGACTAGGGGCAGACCATCAAGAGCCGGCTTGTCGCCACGCTGACCGTACTGTAAGCTCCTTACACACTACTCGAACTCGTGGGCACCGGCTGTCTCGCGGACGACTACGACTACAAGACTGCATCACCCTCGAAATACCTTGGCTGGGATCCGGTATACAAGCCAGATTGATTCGCAGACGCGCGCGTGATCGTCGATACATCCGTGTGGGTGGGCTTGCTGCGCGACCAGTCCTCGCCGCCTATCGACCAGCTACGCCGGAAGCTCAAGTCGCAGGAGTCGGTCGCGATATTGCCGGTAATTCTGCAAGAACTTCTGCAAGGCGCACGGTCGGTGGAGTACTTCCGCGTATTGGAATTCCGATTCGCCGCGTTCCCCGTCGAATCACTTGCTGATCAGAGCGGCACAGCCCGCGCCGCTGCCGAGCTTTGTGCTCGTTGTCGCTGGGCCGGGTTTACTCCGCGCCGGTCAAACGACTGCCTCATCGCCGCGAGTTGCGTGCAACTCGAGTTGCCGCTACTTCACAATGATCGCGACTTCCTTGCCATTGCCCGGA
>JBOIDM010000164.1:0-3195 GCA_050740575.1 Gammaproteobacteria bacterium | reverse complement strand
CGGGAAGTACGTCGAGCTGACCGAATCCTATAAATCCCTCTCCGAGGCCTTGACCCACGGCGGGATCCACAGCCGCGCGCGCGTCGCCATCCACTATTTCGATTCCGAGCAGATCGAGCAGCAGGGTAGCGCCTGCCTGGAGGGCATGGATGCCGTGCTGGTCCCCGGAGGATTCGGCCGGCGCGGGATCGAAGGGAAGATCGAAGCGGTGCGCTACGCGCGCGAGCACCGCGTACCCTACCTCGGCATTTGTCTGGGGATGCAAGTCGCCGTGATCGAGTTCGCGCGCCATGTTGCCGGGCTCGCGGGCGCGCACAGCACCGAATTCCACCGCGAGACGCCGCATCCGGTCATCGCGCTCATAACCGAGTGGACCACGGCCGAGGGCACGGTCGAACGCCGCGATGAATCCTCCGATCTCGGCGGCAGCATGCGCTTGGGCGGTCAAGAATGCCGCTTGACCTCAAACAGCCTCGTACATTCGATCTATGGCAGGGACGTGATCCTCGAACGGCATCGCCACCGCTACGAATTCAACAATCAATACACGGAGATCTTGGTTCGCGCCGGCTTGAGCATCGCCGGGCGGTCGACGGATGGCCATCTGGTCGAGATCATCGAGCTGCGCGACCACCCATGGTTCATCGGCTGCCAGTTCCACCCCGAGTTCACTTCGACACCGCGCGATGGACATCCGCTCTTCACGAGCTATATTCAGGCCGCCCTCGCCTATCGCATCGGCCAGCGTCCGAAGATCAGAGATGCGATTATGTAGCTTTGAGGTGGGACCCGATCGGCCGTTCTTCCTGATCGCCGGTCCCTGCGTCATTGAAAGCGAGGAGCTGGCGTTGCAGACCGCCGGCACCCTAAAGGAGATCACCACACGGCTCGGGATCCCATTCATCTATAAATCGTCTTTCGACAAGGCCAACCGGACGTCGCACCAAAGTTTTCGCGGCCTCGGGGTCGAACGCGGCCTTGCCATACTGGCAAAGGTAAAACGCGAGATCGACGTACCGGTTTTAACCGATGTCCACGAAGACTCACCGCTCGCCGAGGTCGCGGAGGTCGTGGATGTCCTGCAGACTCCCGCCTTTCTCTGCCGGCAAACCAACTTCATTAAAAGCGTGGCCCGCCAAGGCCGGCCGGTCAACATCAAGAAGGCGCAGTTCCTGGCGCCTTGGGACATGCAGCCCGTGGTCGACAAAGCCAAAGCCACGGGCAACGAGCACATTATGGTGTGTGAGCGCGGGACCGCCTTTGGTTACAATTACCTGGTCTCGGACATGCGAGCGCTCGCGATCCTGCAGGAGACGGGATGCCCCGTGGTCTTCGACGCCACCCATTCGGTGCAGATGCCGGGCGGCCTCGGGACGCGCTCGGGGGGCCAGCGCGAGTTTGTTCCCGTGCTCGCGCGAGCGGCCATAGCGGTGGGAGTCGCGGGCCTCTTCATGGAAACGCATCCGCGACCCGACGAGGCCTTGAGCGACGGGCCCAATAGCTGGCCGCTCGCGGCGCTTCCCGATCTGCTTGAGGGACTGAAGGCGTTGGACGAAGTCGCAAAATGCTGTTTTAAGAATAGAGAAGTCTGAATGTCAGCGATCAAAGAGATTCGCGGCCGCGAGATTCTGGATTCGCGGGGAAACCCCACCGTGCAGGTCGATGTCATCACCGCGGCGGGGGCGAGCGGTACGGCCGCCGTGCCTTCGGGCGCCTCGACCGGCGAGCGGGAGGCGATCGAGCTGCGCGACGGCGATCCCAAGCGCTACCGAGGAAAAGGTGTGACGCGCGCCGTCACGCACGTCAATGGGGACTTGCGCCAGGCGCTCCTCGGCCGCGAAGTCTCCGCCCAAGCCGAGATCGACAAGATCATGTGTGAGCTCGACGGCACGCCGGCCAAGGCCCGCCTGGGCGCTAACGCCATACTCGGCATCTCGATGGCCGCGGCGCGCGCGGCCGCCGTCGAGGCCGGCGTGCCGCTCTCTCGCTACCTCGGCGCGGAGGGGCCGCTGACGATGCCGGTGCCCATGATGAACATCATCAACGGCGGCGCGCATGCCGACAACAACGTGGATTTCCAAGAGTTCATGATCCTGCCGGTCGGGGCGCCGAGCTTGCGCGAGGCCATCCGCTACGGGGCCGAGATTTTCCACGCCCTGAAAGAGGTCCTGCATGCTGAGGGTCTGAACACCGCCGTCGGGGATGAAGGCGGGTTCGCCCCCAACCTCCCTTCGAACGAGTCCGCGGTCGAGGCCATCCTCAAAGCCGTCGAGCGTGCCGGTTATCGCGCCGGTGAAGACATAGTGCTCGGCCTGGATGTCGCGAGCTCCGAGTTTTGCAGGAATGGGCGGTACACGCTGGCCTCCGAGAAACGCTCGCTCACGGCAATGGAGTTCGTCGATACTCTCGCTCGTTGGGCGGACAAATATCCCATCATCACCATCGAGGACGGCATGGGCGAGAACGACTGGGAGGGTTGGAGCGCGTTGACCGAGCGCTTAGGAGATCGAGTGCAACTGGTGGGCGACGATCTCTTCGTCACCAACACCGCCATCCTGTCGCAGGGGATCGCGCAAGGCATCGCCAACTCGATTTTGATCAAAGTCAACCAAATCGGTACCTTGAGCGAGACGCTCGCGGCCATCGCCATGGCGAAGCAGGCGGGCTACACGGCTGTCGTATCGCACCGCTCGGGCGAGACCGAGGATACGACGATCGCCGATCTGGCCGTGGCCACCTCCTGTGGCCAGATCAAAACCGGATCCTTATCGCGCTCCGATCGGGTCGCGAAGTACAACCGGCTCATCGTGATCGAGGAAGAGTTGGGCGCAGAGGCGTCTTATCCCGGGCGGGCGGCGTTCTACAACCTGCCGGGGAGATAACATCTAGTAAAATGAACATCCGTGATCGCAACCCGATGACGCCGCTCCTGCTTATACTCCTTCTGCTGCTCGGCGGATTGCAGATCAAGCTTTGGAGCGGGCAGGGAGGTCTCCGGGAGTGGTGGGCGCTGCGTGAGCAAAAAGACAACCAGATCCTTGAAAACCGGCGGCTCAAAGAACGTAACGGCAGCTTAGAGGCCGAGGTGGCCGACCTCAAGAGCGGGCTGGAAGCCATCGAAGAGCGGGCGCGCAGCGAGATGGGAATGATCAAGACCGACGAGGTGTTCTATCAGATCATCGATACCCGACCGCG
>JBOIDM010000163.1:0-5713 GCA_050740575.1 Gammaproteobacteria bacterium | reverse complement strand
GCTGCGGGTCGTGGACGCGTCGATCATGCCGACGATCGTGAGTGGTAACACCAATGCGCCAACGATCATGATCGCCGAGAAGGCGGCCGATCTGATTCGCAACGACTCGCGGCGGCACGCATGACCTATCATTTGCCAAGCTTATCATCGTGCCGCGCTCTTTCGGGCCTACGTTAATCTCCTACTCAAAGCGCTCGCGGTGACGATGATGGGCGAGAGGACTGGACTGAAGGGTGGCGCATAAGCCAAATCTGCGTTTTCTAGGTCTCGACAACTGAGACCCCCAAGCAGTGCCGTCGCGGCGATGTCAATCATCTTGTCCACGGCACCGAGCCCCACGGCTTGGGCACCCAGCAACCGCCCGCTCGAGGAGTCAGCGACAAGCTTCAGCGTAAGCTCGCGAGCACCCGGGTAGTAACGTGCCTTGTCCCGGGCGGTGATCACCGCAGCGATTGGGCTGAGCCCAGCTTCTCGGGCAGTGACTTCGGTGAGCCCCGTCAGGCCGACTTTCAGATCAAAGGTCTTAAAGATTCCAGTCCCTAATACGCCTGGAAATCGAGCGTTACCACCCGCTGCATTTTCGCCGGCGACGCGACCTTGCAGATTCGCAATGTCCCCGAGTGGGTCCCATACGGGTACCCGCGTCAAGCGATGAACGCTCTCCGCGCAATCGCCGGCTGCGAAAACGCCTTCGACGTTTGTCTCCATGCGCGTGTCAACGGCGATGGCGCCCGTGGTTCCCAGCGCGATACCGGCTTGCGCCGCGAGCTCGACATTCGGCCGGATGCCGATCGCGAGGACCGCGAGCTCGGCGGGCAGCCGCCGGCCCGATGCCGTGACCACCGCGGCGACTCGCCCGGCTTGCTCGGTAATCTCGGCCATGCTCTCCCCCAGAACGACACGAACCCCTTTAGCGATAAGATACTCGTAGATCCGTTGACCCATCTCCGGATCGACTCTAGGAACGAGCTGCTCGAGCCGCTCGACGATCGTCACCGTCGCGCCCAGCGCGTGTAAGCTCTCGGCCACCTCGAGCCCGAGATAGCCTCCCCCCACGATGACTGCGCTCTTCGGACTCAAATGATCGAGGGCCGATCGGAAGCGATCGAGCTCGGCCATCGTCCGCATAGTGACGACACCATCCAAATGGTTGCCCGGTATCCCGGGAATCACGGGGCGCGCGCCGGTCGCGAGGATCAGCCGGTCGTAGGGCACCAGCTCGAGCGTGTCGCGATCGAGGTCGTGCACTTTGACGATGCGCTCCTCCGTGCTCAGGTTGATTACCCGGTGGCGGACCCGCACCTCGATGCCATTCGCTTCGAAATCAGAAGCTCGACGGATAATCAGCGCTTCTCGGCTTGCGACAAGGCCGCTCAGATAATAAGGTTGGCCGCAGGCCGTGTACGAGACCTCGGATTCCTCTTGGTAGAGCGTGATAGCGATATCCCGGTTGACCCGGCGTGCCCTGGCCGCCGCTTTCGCGCCCGCCGCTACCCCGCCTACAACGATTAAACGCATGCGTTCATCTCCGCTTACGCCAGCCACTCGCCATCCCCCGCGAAAAAAGCCGGCTCGCCGCCGGTATGCAGGAATACCACAGAACGGTGCATGATCAATCCGCGCCGCAGGTGCTCCAAGAGACCCGCCATGGCCTTGCCCGTATAGGTGGGATCCAGCAACACGCCTTCGGTGCGCGCGACCAGCCGGATCGCATCCGCCGCCTCCAGGCTCGGGATCCCATAGCCTGCACCGATAAAGCCATCGTGCACGATCGCGTCCGCCGGGGCAAACCGCCAATCCAGACCGAGGAGCACCGCGGCCTCGGTTGCGAGCCGAGCAATGTCGCTGCGGACCTCCTCGGCTCCCCGGCTCACAGTAAAACTCTCGACCGCCCACGGCGATCCCAGGGCACGTGTCCCCAGAAGCCAGCCGGCATGGGTTCCACCCGAGCCGGTGGCTAGCACGATCATCACGGGCGCAGTGCCGAGCCGGCGGCATTGCTTGAACAATTCGCGCGCCGCCAGCGCATGCCCGAGCGCACCGAGGGCACAGGCACCGCCGCGCGGGATGGGATAGGGGCGCTGGCCTTGTCGGCGCAGCGCTCCGCAACGTGCTTCTATACTGCGATCCACGGAGGCGCGGTCCGGATCGCCGGTGAACACCGTCTCTGCTTCCAGCATGCGGGTGATGCGGTAATTCCCGTCGATCCGTGCGGGCGCATCGCCCCAGAGGACAGCGACGCAGCGAAGACCACAATGCGCAGCCGCGGCCGCCGTCGCACGGACGTGGTTGGACTGAGCGCCGGCACCGGTCACGATGGTATCGGCACCCTGCGCCATGGCGTCGGCCATGATCAACTCCAGACCCCGGACCTTGTTACCTCCAAGGCCGAAGGTGATCAAATCATCCCGCTTGAACCAAATATCCAAACCGCCGATCGCTAGGCTGAGCCGTCGCATCGGCATGAGCGGTGTCGGAAATTCCGCCAAAGCTTGGCGCGGGAGCTGCGCGAGGGCTTCCCACAGGTCGCCACGAACGTCGCCGCAACCAATCCCTTCTTCTTCCTCGCCCTCCGAGAGAGCGACCCATGGCTGTCCATAAGAGTCGCCGCAACGTACCGCATCCTCTTTCCCTCCCTCCGGGTGCGCTTCCGATGAATTGTCACGGACGTCCCCGCCACTTACTCCGTGAGGGGATCTGGGTTCACCGCTCGCCACGATCATCCTCCTGGAAAAGCCCTTGACCACCGCCGCCGGGTGACAGCGCCTCCGCTAGCGCCAGCACGCGATCCACCATCTCTCCGCAGCAACCCGTGCTCTGTTCTACGTCGAAGAGTTTCTCAATTCCGGCGACGCCGAGCTCTGCGGCGATCTGAGGCTCGGCGAGCACGGCCTCCCGCAGGGGCGTGCTACGCTCGGAGGCCTCCATCGCCACGCGGTAGACAAGCGCATGGGCACTCTGCTTGCCGAGCTTTGGGGCCAGGGCCAACATTACGTGCTCGGCCTGCACATAGCCCTTGGTTGCGAGCAGATTGTCGCGCATGCGCTCCACGTTGACCTCGAGGTGTTCGAGTAGATCGTGCAACAGCGCCAGGGCCTTGCCGGTCCCGAGACAAGCCCCGGGAAGGAGCACCCATTCCCCCTTCCATGCCCTCCCATCGCGCTCGTGGTCGTGCACGAGATTCTCGCTCATATGCGCGGCCTGATACCGCACCGTGCGGGCCAGCGTGCCCAAGTGCTCGGCGATCTCCGGGTTGCGCTTCTGCGGCATGGTGATGCTCCCGACCGTGCCCGGCACGAACCCCTCGCTGAGCTCCCCGATCTCCGGCCGTTGCAGGTTGTAGATCTCGTGGCCGATGCGGTCGGCCGTCGCCGTAATCAAGGCGAGGAGGTTGAGCCATTCGGCGAGGCGATCGCGCGAGGCGGTCCAGGAGATCGCAGGGGCCGTGAGCCCGAGCTTCTCGAGAAAGCGCTGTTGCAGCGTGAGCGCTTCGAGACCAAACGCGGAGAGACTGCCGACACCGCCTGCGAGCTGTCCGACGCCGAGGCGCGCGCTAACTTCCGAGAGACGTTGGCGATGGCGCTGAATCTCGTCGAGCCACCCGGCGGCCTTGAATCCGAAGGTGATCGGTAGGCCCGGTTGACCGTGGGTCCGGCCGCACATCGGCGTACCGCGATAGCGGCGGGCGAGGCCGCACAGCACCGTCGAGACCCTTGCGAGCTGTTCTTCAAAGATGTCCCGCACGTTGACCAGGATCCGGGCCGTATGCGTGTCGGTGATGTCCTGCACCGTCGCCCCGTAACAGAGCCATTCCCCGCTGTCCCCCGGGCAGCGGCGCTGAAGCGCGCGAATGAGACCCAGCAGCGAGTGATTGGTCCGCTCGAAATCCTCGCGCACTTCGTCAAAAAACGCTTCATCGAGTTGTATACGCCCGCAGGCATCGGCAAGTTGTTTAGCCGCGTCGACCGGGATCAAACCAAACTCGGCCTCCGTCTCGGCGAGCACGACCATGACCTCGATCCAGCCCGCGGCCAGCGCGGTATCATCGAAGAGGGCACGCAGCTCGAGTGTGGCCCATGAATTTCGATAGATCGCTGAGTCGCTGATGTGCACCGGCATGACGATTCGCTACCTCGTTGTGGCTCGTTGCTCTCAGTGTAGCTGCGTTCAGGTGCACCATCATAACGCTTGATCTAAGACGATGGCGCATTCACAGGGAATGCGCTCCGCCTCTTCAACGATGTCGGGTAAGTCTGCCGCTAAATGCGGCGAACTTGCTTCCGTCAGGTGGGCTGGCCCGGTTGTTCCGGACCGATCCGGTACGGCCGCATCATCTCGTTATCCTCGTGCGAGACGATGTGACAATGCCAGACGAATTGCCCCGGGTTCTCGAACTTCACGCGCACACGCGTTACTTCGCCGGGGTACGCATTGACCGTGTCCTTGTACCCCAATTCGATCGCCTCCGGCGGCCTCGCCTCACCGACGAGTTGAATGTTGGTCACCAGTGGGCCAGCCGTTTCGTCCGTGGCCGGGCGCGCCGCTCGAATCTCCGCCTCCTCCTCGGGCGGCTCGAAGGTGATCGGCTGCCGATCCACCACCTGGAACGCCAGCTCGTGAATGTGGATCGGGTGGGCGTCGGCGGTGCAATTGTAGATTTCCCAGACCTCGGTCGATCCCACTGCAGGATTTTCCGTGACCGGATCCTCCCACATCATTTTGAACCCGGCGGGGCTGCCCTGATAGTCCCTCACCACTCCGAGCAGGGCCGCGACGACCGTCTCGACGGGTTTCGTTCCGCCGTCCGGCTCGATCAGAAGCGCCTCCTCGAGGAGAGCCAACCGGCGCGGAGTGCCGCCGGAGAGATTCTTGATCGGCGGCAGGTTCAGGCGGTCCAGCGGCTTACTGGCATCCGCTCCGGTCGCGGCGACGACCCGGAATTGCAGCACTTTTCCGGTGGTCTCGGGATCGGCAGGCTCCAGCGTACCGTCCTCGCCGTCGCTCAGGGTTCCATCCGGGTTGAAGCCCTTGAACGGTTCGTCGGGGCCGTGGTTCAGAAGCTCGACAGTCTTGCCGGGATTGAAGCCGGTGAAATCGACGATGACGTCGTAGCGCTCGGCGAGACCGATCGTCAACCTCGACACGTTCACCGGGGCGGGCAGAAGTCCACCTTCGTTGCCGATGACGCCGAAGCCGAGGTTCGGATCGCTGAGCCCGAGGATCAGGAAGCGGGAGTCGCAACCGTTCAGGAAGCGGAACCGATACCGGCGCGGCTCGACCTCGAGGTACGGCCAGGACCGGCCATCGCCCGTGCGGGTCCGTCAAAGGTGATGAGAAATCCGTCCCCGGTGAACCTGATCTCCCGTCCTCGGTATCGCGCAAGCTCGCGCCTTGTGATGTCGTTGTGTACGCCGATAAGCTCGCGCCAAGCGCGATCCCCAAGTTCGGCGGCACGCTCGGTGGATCCAACGATGTCCGTGAAGAGCACGGTGGCGAGGACGCGGTCGATTTCCGGGACCGTCCGCATGCCGGTGAGAAACTGCTGGATCTCGGCAATCATCGCCTCGGTCTCACCGGCGTAGAACAGGTGATCATCTCCGGGCAACTCCACGAATCGCGCACCGCGGATATGCTCGGCGAGATAGCGTCCGTGGTCGATCCGCGTGAACTGGTCGCCGGTTCGGTGCAGGACGAGTGTGGGCACTCCGATAGC
>JBOIDM010000162.1:0-4605 GCA_050740575.1 Gammaproteobacteria bacterium | reverse complement strand
ACTTCGCGCCCTCCGCGCGCTACGGCACGCCGCAGGATTTCATGTACCTCGTCGATGTGCTGCACCAGCACGGCATCGGGGTGATTCTGGACTGGGTTCCTTCCCATTTTCCCAGCGACGAGCATGGACTCTGCTATTTCGACGGCACCTATCTCTTCGAGCATCAAGATCCCAGGCAGGGCTACCATCCCGAATGGAACAGTTATATCTTCAATTACGGCCGCCACGAAGTACGTGCGTTCCTCATGAGTAGCGCGCTGTTTTGGCTCGACAAATACCACATCGACGGCCTGCGCGTCGATGCCGTGGCCTCGATGCTGTACCTCGACTACGCCCGCCGCGAGGGTGAATGGATCCCGAACCCGCACGGCGGCAGGGAGAATCTCGATGCGATACATTTCCTGCGGTCGCTCAACGAATCCATCTACCGCGACTATCCCGACGTGCAGACCATCGCGGAGGAATCGACCGCCTGGCCGATGGTATCGCGCCCAGTGTATATGGGCGGTCTCGGCTTCGGCTTAAAATGGAACATGGGCTGGATGCACGACACATTGAAGTATTGCGGACTCGATCCCGTCTACCGCAAGTATCATCACAATGAGCTGACCTTCAGCATTTGGTATGCGTTTTTTGAGAACTTTGTGCTGCCCTTCTCGCACGATGAGGTCGTCTATGGCAAGGGGTCTTTGATCGGCAAGATGCCTGGCGATGATTGGCAGAAATTCGCCAACCTTCGCTTGCTCTTCGGCTACATGTACGGGCATCCCGGTAAAAAGCTGCTGTTTATGGGCGGTGAGTTCGGTCAATGGCGGGAATGGAACCACGATGAAAGCCTGGACTGGCACCTTTTGACCTATGCGCCGCATCAGGGTTTACGCAACTGGATCGGCGACCTCAACCGTTTCTACCGGTCGACGCCCGCGCTTTACGAGCGCGATTTCCAACCCCAAGGTTTCGACTGGATCGATTGCCACGCTGCTGAAAACAGCACTTTGAGCTTCTTACGATTGGCGGCGAGCGACGATGGCGTAGTGCTCCTCGCGTGTAATTTCGCTCCGGTGCTACGATGCAACTTTCGTATCGGCGTGCCACTGGGCGGCTGGTGGCGAGAAGCGCTGAACAGCGATGCCGAAACCTATGGGGGCAGCGGGCACGGAAATTTAGGCGCTGTGGAAGCCGCGCCGATCCCCGCGCAAGGCCGCCCGCATTCGCTGAACCTGACGCTCCCGCCGTTGAGCGCAGTCTTTTTCACGCACGAGTAAGGTATGCCATGACACCCATCTCGCAGGAAGGCCGCTACCGCGTCGTCATCGAGCGTGTTGCGCCCGAGATCGATGCCGGCCGCTTCCCGATCAAACGCACCGTCGGAGAACTCGTCTGCGTCGAGGCCGATGTCTTCGCCGACGGCCACGACAGCGTTGCCTGTATCCTGCAATACGGCAAGGAAGACAGTCCTGATTGGCACGAAATACCGATGCGGCCGCTCGAGAATGACCGCTGGGGAGCCGAGTTCCAGGTGGCCGAGATCGGCCGCTATCGGTATACCGTCACCGGCTGGGTCGATTATTTTATTTCCTGGTGTAACGACTTGGGCAAACGCATCGATCCCGAAGACATCGAGATCGCGCTCCAAGTCGGCGCTTACTTTCTTCAACATGCTGCCGCCCGAGCCAAGCGGAGTGATGCAGCCTGGCTAAAAAAAAAGGCCCAGGTCTTGGCTCACGGTGAGGATATGGCCCGGCGCCGGGACCTCGCCTTAAGCGAGGACCTCGCACACATGATGGCGCGTTACCCCGATCGGCGCTTGGCCACGACCTATGATCGCGAGCTTGCGGTCGTGGTCGATGATGCACGCGCCCGCTTCAGCAGCTGGTACGAGCTCTTTCCGCGTTCTTGGGGCCCCGCCGATCGGCACGGCACGTTCAAGGACGTTGAAAACCAGCTCGCCTATGTTGCTGATATGGGCTTCGATGTCTTGTATTTTCCGCCGATCCATCCGATCGGGCGAAGTTTTCGGAAAGGCCGTAACAACACGCTTGTGGTAGGGCCAACCGACGTCGGAAGCCCGTGGGCCATCGGTGCTGTGGAAGGCGGGCACAAGAGCATGCACCCCGAGCTCGGGACACTCGATGAGTTCCGATGTTTGGTCGCAAAAGCCAGGGCACAGGGTCTCGAGATCGCTCTTGACATCGCCTTTCATTGCGCGCCCGATCATCCCTACGTCATGGAGCACCCCGCCTGGTTTCGCTGGCGCCCGGACGGTGCCGTCCAGTACGCCGAAAACCCGCCTAAGAAATATCAAGACATCTATCCCTTGCATTTCGAAACCGAGGACCGGCGCGCACTCTACGAGGAGCTCAAGAGCGTGGTTCTGTTTTGGATCGAACAGGGCGTGCGCATTTTCCGCGTCGATAACCCCCATACCAAACCCTTCGCGTTCTGGGAGTGGCTCATCGGGGAGATCAAAGGCGAGCATCCGGCGACGATCTTCTTGTCCGAGGCATTTACCCGGCCTAAAGTCATGCAGCGGCTCGCCAAGCTCGGTTACACGCAGTCCTATACCTATTTTTGCTGGCGCAACACCAAGGAAGAGCTCACCGCTTATATGACCGAGCTCACGCGCACTGAGGTGCGCGAATACTACCGCCCCAACTTCTGGCCCAACACCCCGGATATCTTGACCGAATACCTCCAATTGGGCGGCCGCCCCGCCTTCCAAGCGCGCCTCGTATTGGCGGCGACCCTCGCTGCTAACTACGGGATCTACGGCCCGGCGTTCGAGCTGTGTGAAAACACGCCACTGGAACCTGGTAGTGAGGAATATCTCAATTCGGAAAAATATGAGATTCGGCAATGGGACCGACATCGTGCCGATAGCCTTGTGGGTTTTATCGCACGAATCAACCGCATTCGCCGCGAGAATCCGGCCTTGCAATCGGATTGGAGCTTGCGGTTTCACCCGGTCGACAACGACCAGCTCATCTGTTACAGCAAGGCGACCGTGGATTTGAGCAACGCCATCCTCGTGATCGTGAACCTCGATCCCTACCATGCGCAAACGGGTTGGGTGGAGCTACCCCTCGTTGAATTCGCGCTGGATCCCGACCGGCCCTATCAGCTCCACGATTTGCTGAGCGATGCCCGCTATCTCTGGCACGGCGCGCGGAATTTTGTCGCGCTTGAGCCGAATGCCGCCCCGGCGCACGTGTTCCGGCTACGGCGGCGCGTGCGCACGGAACGCGACTTCGATTATTTCCTGTAAGGCAACACCGATGAGTCAAGCGCCCGGCTGGAATGACGATCCGCTTTGGTACAAAGACGCCATCATCTACCAACTGCATGTCAAGGCCTTCTGTGACTCAAGCGAAGACGGCATGGGGGATCTACGCGGTCTGACCGAAAAGCTCGACTACATCCAGGATCTCGGCGTGAACACCATCTGGTTGCTGCCGTTCTATCCTTCCCCGATGCGCGACGACGGCTATGACATCGCCGACTATCATAACGTGCATCCCGATTACGGCACCCGTGCCGACTTCCGCAACTTGGTGCGAGCAGCCCACCGCCGCGGGTTCAAGGTCCTCACGGAGCTCGTCATCAACCACACTTCCGATCAACACCCCTGGTTCCAGGCGGCGCGCCGCGCGCCGAAAGACTCGGTCAAGCGCAAATACTACGTCTGGTCCGACAGCGACAAGGAATATGCCGGCACCCGCATCATCTTCACCGACACCGAGACCTCGAACTGGGCCTGGGACCCCGTCGCGCAGCAATACTACTGGCACCGATTCTTTTCCCATCAGCCCGATCTCAATTTCAACAATCACCGAGTCGTGAAAGCCGTGATCCGCGCGATGCGTTTCTGGTTGGATCAGGGGGTGGACGGCCTGCGGCTCGACGCCATTCCCTACCTCTGCGAGCGTGAAGGGACGAACAACGAAAATCTGGCGGAGACCCATGCCGTCCTCAAAGAGATGCGCTCGGTGGTCGACGCGCGCTACAGAAATCGCATGTTCCTCGCGGAAGCCAACCAATGGCCAGAGGACGTCAGCGAGTACTTTGGGGAGGAAGACGAATGCCATATGGCCTACCATTTCCCGTTGATGCCGCGCATGTACATGGCCCTCGCGCAAGAAGACCGCCACCCGATCGTTGAGATCCTGCAACAGACCCCGGAGATCCCGGTGAGCTGCCAATGGGCGATCTTTCTGCGCAACCATGACGAGCTCACCCTCGAGATGGTCACGGACAAGGAACGCGATTACATGTATCGCACCTATGCCGCCGATCCGAGGATGCGGCTCAACGTCGGCATTCGCCGACGCCTCGCGCCGCTCCTCGACAACGAGCTCGACAAGATCAAGTTGATGACCTCCCTGCTGCTGTCGATGCCGGGATCGCCCATCATTTATTACGGCGATGAGATCGGTATGGGCGATAACATCTATCTCGGCGATCGCAACGGCGTGCGCACACCGATGCAATGGAGCCCCGATCGCAATGCGGGCTTTTCGAAAGCCGACCCGCAAAAACTTTACCTCCCCCCGATCATGGATCCGATCTACGGCTATGAGGCGGTCAATGTCGAAGCCCAGAGCCGCG
>JBOIDM010000161.1:0-5065 GCA_050740575.1 Gammaproteobacteria bacterium | reverse complement strand
ACTTGCGGGCGGAGCTGGCGCGGCTGCTCGGCTATCAACATTATGCGGAGCTGGCGCTGGTTCCGAGAATGGCGAAGAGCGCCGGCGAGGTGCTGGGCTTTCTGGAGGATCTCGTGGCGCGCGCGCGGCCGGTGGCCGAGCGCGAGCTGGCGGAGCTTGAAGACTTCGCCCAGACGCACTACGGCGGCGATGATGTGCATGCCTGGGACGTCGCCTACTATTCCGAAAAGCTGAAGCAGCAGCGCTTTTCGCTTTCGCAAGAAGATCTACGGCCCTATTTCCCGGCGCCGCGGGTATTGAACGGACTGTTCGCGATTGTCCGAGACATTTACGGTCTAGACATCCGGGCGCGCGGCGATATCGAGACCTGGCATTCGGACGTGAGATTCTACGAGATCTACGATCGCGGTGGTTCGTTGCGCGGGAGATTTTACCTCGATCTCTATGCGCGTCCGCACAAGCGGGGCGGGGCCTGGATGGACGAATGCATCGTCCGCAAGCGCTCGCCAACGGGTGTGCAAACGCCGGTCGCGTTCCTGACATGTAACTTCGCCCCGCCGATTGGCGATCACCCGGCCTTGTTAACCCACGACGACGTGAATACCCTGTTCCACGAGTTCGGGCACGGGCTGCATCACCTGCTGACGCTGGTCGATTATCCGAGTGTCGCCGGGATCAACGGCGTGCCGTGGGATGCGGTCGAGTTGCCGAGTCAGCTCATGGAAAATTGGTGTTGGGAGCCGAGAGCTCTGGACCTCATCAGCGGCCACCATGAGACGGGCGTGCCCATCGATGCCGCGCTCTATGAGCGCATGCGTGCGGCGAAAACCTTCCAAGCGGGCATGCAAATGGTGCGTCAGCTCGAATTCGCGTTGTTCGACTTCCGCCTCCACCTGACTCCGGGCCCGTACAGTGTTTCCATGATTCAAGCAGTCCTGGACCGCGTGCGCGCGGAGATCGCCGTCGTTAAGCATCCGCTTTACAATCGTTTTCAGCACGGATTCTCTCATATCTTCTCCGGCGGCTATGCGGCTGGTTATTACGGCTACAAATGGGCGGAGGTGCTGGCCGCGGACGCCTTCTCGAAATTTCAAGAAGACGGGGTCTTCGATCCCGGAACCGGGGAAGGATTCATGCAAACGTTCTTGGAGCAAGGCGGAACCCGCGAGCCCATGGAAATGTTCGTCCAGTTTCGCGGGCGCGAACCCCGGATAGCTCCGCTCCTGCGCCGCTGGGGCTTGGCGGCGTAAGCTTATTGAGCGGCTATGCGATGCCTCTGCGCAACCCCGCTAGTGATCCTGCTTACCCTATCCCCGCATCTAATCGCCGAGCAGGCCTACGTCATCGATCGGTTGCTTATCGGTATCCACAAAGACAAGGATCTCGAAAGCGAGATCATCAAGGTGTTGCCTACCGGGACCAGACTGGAAGTGCTGAAGCGCGAGGCTGGCTTGGCACAAATAAAGGGACCCGAAGGGATCACCGGATGGGTCGATGCCGTCTACCTGATGCCGGAGCGTCCTGCACGTGCGGTGGCGGACGCGCTGGACAAACAAAACAAAGAATTGCACGCGGAGGTCAAGAAACTAAAAGAGCGTCTTAATCGCCTGCGTATCGCTAGCGCGGCTCTGTCGGCGCCGAACCCCTCGCGCGGGCAGGAGCATGATCCGCAGGCGTCCGAAACCAAAAAATTGCGGGAACAGAATGCGGCCCTTACCCGATCCCTTGAGGAACAACGCCTCCGGGCCGAGGAATTACAAACGCGATTGGCGGCACTCACTGCTTCGAGCAGTGACGCCACCCCCCCACGCCCCGAGAACGAAACGTTCATCGCGAAGTTTAAGTTGCACTTGATTTTCGCGGCCCTGGCTTTGGCCCTCGGCGCCGGATGGGGGTTTTATCTTGCGGACTACCTGCAACGGCGGCGACACGGGGGTTTCCGCATTTAGCGCGGGGAAGGCTGTGCTAAAGGTAGCTACCTGGAACGTCAATTCCGTGCGTATCCGCACCGAGCAGATCTTGCCGTGGCTGGCCAGGGAACGCCCGGATGTCCTGGCATTGCAGGAAACCAAAGTGCCGGACGCGGAGTTTCCGGCCGATGTTTTTCTCGCAGCCGGTTATCATTCGCTCTACGCAGGTCAGAAGAGTTACAACGGTGTAGCGATTCTGAGCCGCGGCCCGGGTACGAACCTCGTGACCGAAGTGCCGGGACTGAATGACCCGCAGCGCCGGATTCTGGTGGGTGTGTTCGATAAAATTACCCTCGTGAACGTTTACGTTCCCAACGGTTCCGAGGTGGGATCGGAAAAATACGCGTATAAGCTCGAGTGGTTGCAGCAATTCACTCTTTACGCGGCGTCGCTGCTCGGGGGTGAGAACGACGTTATTATTCTCGGTGATTTTAATATCGCACCCGAGGACCGGGATGTCTATGATCCCGCGGCCTGGGAGGGGAACGTTCTCGTGAGCCCACAGGAACGCGACCGCTTGCAGCGATTATCGGCGCTCGGACTTACGGATGTGTTTCGGCTTTTTCGGCAGGATGCGGGATTTTATTCCTGGTGGGACTATCGCGCCGGCAGTTATCGGCGCAATCACGGCCTCCGCATCGACCTCATCCTGGCGAGTGGGTCACTGGCCTCGCGCTGTATCGATTGCCGTATTGACAAAGAATCGCGCGGTCAGCCCAAGCCTTCCGACCACGCGCCGGTCATTGCCGAGTTTCGGTAGTTCGCCACCTATCTCGGGGAGTGAGAGCTGTGTCAACCGCAAAAACTCGTTGCGCTGAGCACGCCTCAGTCGCTAAGATCGCGTAGTTTCTTTGATATTGATACTTCCATGAAACCCAACATTCATCCGGCATACAGCGAGTTAACCGTCACTTGCAGTTGTGGCAATAGCTTCGCCACGCGCTCGACGGTCGGAAAAGACATCCACATCGACGTGTGCTCCGCCTGTCACCCGTTCTATACCGGTAAGCAGAGGCTTGTGGATACCGCGGGGCGTGTAGATCGATTCCGGCGCAAGTATAAGTTGCACTCCTAGTCTATGGTGCGGTGTTTACCGTTTCCGCCCAAGGCATCTGGCTACCTCTCCTAGGGTTCATCGCATCCTGGTGGATCGCTTGCCCGGCCCTGCGGGCCGTGCCGCTCCAATGCACGCCCGGTGGGATCGATGAGTATGCCGTAGTCCGTAACGTTATCGACGGCGACACCGTGGTGCTCGCCGACCGACGCAAGGTCCGGCTCATCGGCATCAATGCACCGGAGATCGGGCGCGAGGGCCGCCGTTCCCAAGCGCTTGCAGAGCCTGCCCGCGAAGCGCTAAAACGTCTACTCACGGGCCAATCCCGCGTTGGCCTAAAGTACGATCGGCAGCGGCGCGATAGGTTCGGACGGCAACTGAACCACTTGGTGCTGCGCGATGGTACCAACGTCCAGGCATGGTTACTCGAGCGGGGCCTCGCAACGGCGTTGATTTTTCCGCCCAACCTCGACCATGTGGAATGTTACCGCGACGCCGAAAGCGCGGCGCGAAGATCGAATCTCGGCCTGTGGAGGCTCGCGCGCTACAAACCCGTGGATGCCGGGCGCGTTGGGGGTTTGTCCCGAGGCTATCGAGTCGTCACCGGTCATGTGAGCGGAGTCCGCGCTACACGTGCTTCCCAGTGGCTATACTTCGGTCCGGCCTTCGCGGTTCGGATCCAGCGCACCGATCTCCCCTATTTTAATCGGTTGGATTTTCATTATTGGGTGGGTAAGCGTATCAGCGTGCGCGGTTGGCTGTCACGCCGCAACGGTAAAACCTATATGCGTTTAAGTCACCCCGCGCAATTGGATACGATACCGGGATAAAGGCGGGAAGTTGGCCTCTCGACTTTGCCCGTTCAGCGGAATAACTCAGCCAGCGTATCGGCCAAGCCCCCATGCGGGCGTTGCGCCAGCGATTCGAGGGCAAGTAGCGTGCTGTTTTTCGGAGCGAATTGCAATCCAATCGCGACGTACCCTTTGGCCCGGTCGTAGTTATTGTTGGCCAGCTCGCGCTCGGCGAGAACCGCGTAGCGTTCTCCGATCGCCAATAATCCCCTGCGCGCCGGCACGTTGCCGGGGTCTATCTCGAGCAAGCGCGAGTAGTAATAATAGGCGTTGTCTTGGGGAGGGTGGGTAAGGCGGTAATCGTCGAGGCTTTTCCTAGCGAGCCATGCGAGCGCCTTGACCACTTCCCCGCTGCTGGGATCGACCCCAGCGCTCGTTGCTAGCGGACTCGCGGTGCGCACGTCGCCCAGTAGCTTCCGGTCAATATCGACCGCGAGGCCCTGTAATGCGGGATCGCTGCGCGATTCCGCATCGCCGTCGATGCGGGCCTGGACGTAAAAAAGACCGGCGTACCCGGCAAGAGACAGGACCAGCAGCGCCCCCAGTAAGCGGACCGAACGCCGGGAGGAAGCCGGCGCCGGTAGCTCGATGATTCTGGCTTTGTCAAGGGACAGCGTATGCTCGCCCGAGACATCGACATCGGGGGTGAGTTTCGCCTGGGTCGATGTCTTGATGATCCCGCTCTGCATCATGTGCCGTAAATAGTGCAACAGGCTTTCCGCGTCCCGAAACCGATCCTTGCGGCTCTTCGCCAGCATGAGGTTGATTAAGGGCTGGAATTGATCCAGACCGGAAGGCAAAAGCGGGATCGGCGCCCGCTTATGCTGCATGATTACATCGAGTACGGAGTCGGATTGGTAGGGTTTCACGCCCGTCAGCATTTCATACAAGATCACGCCTAGGGCATAAATGTCGGCGCGGCCGTCGATGGAGCCAGGCTCCGCTTGCTCTGGAGCCATGTAATTCGGGCTTCCGAGGAAGATACCGGTTTGCGTCAGATCGAGATCGGTCGTAAGTTGTTTCGCAATGCCAAAATCACTTAGCAAAGGTGTCCCGTCCTTCCGGAATAGAATATTCGCCGGTTTGACATCGCGATGGACGATACCTTTTTTATGCGCAACGCTGAGGCCGCTACCGACAGCAATCAAGATGTCCAGCGCGTCAAAGGGGGTCATGACCGCATGCATGCG
>JBOIDM010000160.1:0-1898 GCA_050740575.1 Gammaproteobacteria bacterium | reverse complement strand
GTCACATCCAGCGAAAAGCAAAACACTCACTAAACCCTATGTCCGACGCCATTTCCTGCCGCTTACCCCCAGAATTTATGCAACTGGAAGGTTAAGATAAACGGAATACGCGTAATCGTTGTAATCTTTCAGCCAGTCGCTGAGACCCCGACCGGGCATGTCCGGGCAAATTACGCGATGAGTATCGCAAAGCGCTTGCGCGAGCCAGTCGAAATCGCGCGCGTTGCGCGTTAAGCCATGTACACAGATCACAACGCGTGGGTTCCCGGGATCGCCCCAATCGGTGTAGTGCATCCGATGGAAACTCTGAGAATCGAGGCCGAGGACGTAGTTGGAACGCATGCGATTACTGCCGGCGGATTCAAGGTCGAAGCGCGCGGCGCTTGGTCCGCCACGCGATCAGCAGTTTGCGGACCGGCGTGAGCCCCAATCGGTGCTCGCTCACGCGATAGCCGTCGCGTTTTATTTCTTCCAGGATCGCCAAGAACAAATTCGCCATTACCAGGGCGTTCAACTGGCGCATGCGATCGAGGGTCGGCACCCGCGCGATGCCATCGGAAAGCAAGCCGCGTAGCCGCTCGATGTGTTCGGCAAGCATAGGGCGCAAGCGCGCCGACGCTTGCGGAGTGCACAGATCTTGGGGATCGATCCCATCTGCGCTAAGTTCGGCGGCGGGCAGGGCGGCGCGGCCGCGGGGGGCATCCATCCGCAAGTCTTGCAATGCCTGGCTCAGATCGATGGCGCTCCCGAGGTCCGCGATGCGATCCGGCGTGGCAGGATCATCGTATCCGGCGAGGTCAGCGCCGATGCGCCAAAACCCGCCGTAAACCCTGCCGAAGTGCGCCGTGAGGTCGGCGAAGGTGAGGCAGGTGCGGGGACCGATGTCATGTTCGACGGCGTCGATGGCTGCGAAGATTTTCGGCGCCGCCGCGCGCTCGGTCAGTTCCGCAAGCGCCGCCGCCACCGGATGCGCGGAGCGGCTCCCGGAAAACACCCCCGCGAGCTCCTGCCGCCACCACTGGAGCTTCAAGCGTGCGACGCCCGGATCGGTGCAGGTCCTCGGAATGGCCGTTACTTCTTCTTTGAATGCGAATACGACGTGCAGCAGCCTTTGGCGTTCGGCCGGTAAGAAAACGGTGCTGTAGTAATGGTTTGAACCCGCTACCGCCACGCGTTCCCGGCACTGATCGGCGCAATTCACACCGTCCAAGACCGTAACCAGTGTGCTGAGAAAACCGCCTGCAAGGGCGGACCGCTCATGGAGCAAGCGCGCAGGCGATATAGTTGACGGCGAGGTCATCGGTGATCGTAACTTCCCGCGTCAGGGGGTTGTACGCGAATCCCTTGAGATCGGCGAGGGTTAACGCATGCCGTCGCGCCCAGCGCGCCAGCTCGGAGGGGCGGATAAAGCGCGCGTATTGGTGGGTTCCCCTCGGGAGCAAGCCCATCAAATATTCGGCGCCTATCACCGCTAGGAGATAAGCCCGAAGGGTGCGATTGATCGTGGAAAAAAAGACCGGGGCCTGCGGTTTGACCAGGCGCGCGCAGGCTTGAATCACATTCTCCGGCTGCGGCACGTGCTCGAGCAGCTCCAGGCAGGTGACGGCATCGTATTCCCCGGCGTGCGCACGGGCGAATTCTTCCGGTGTCGCGGCCGCGTACTCGACCGCAACTTGGCTCTTGATCCCGTGTAAAGTCGCGATTCGAATCGCCGCTTCGCTCGCGTCGATCGCGCTAACCTCCGCTCCCAGCCTGGCCATGGCCTCCGACAGGATGCCGCCGCCGCAGCCCACATCCAAGACCTTTTTTCCGGCGAGGGGTGCCCGTTCGTTGATGTAGCGCAGGCGCGTGGGGTTGATGTCATGCAGCGTGCGCAGGTCGCCATCGGGGTCCCACCA
>JBOIDM010000159.1:0-3261 GCA_050740575.1 Gammaproteobacteria bacterium | reverse complement strand
GCGGTCCAGCCGGCCCTCATGCGTTTTCCGGCTGCCCAGCGCGCCGATGTAAGATGCGGGCGAACGCAGGGCCCAGTCGAGCGCCGGGTCGTCGAGCTTGGGATCGTGGGTCAGGGTCACCAGCGCGGTCCGGCGATCGGCCGTGACCTCGGCCAGGGCGAGGTCGGGCCAGCGGGTATCGACACGGAGGCCGGGGAAGCGCTCCGCTTCGACAAACGCGCCGCGGGGATCGATGATCAGGATCTCGTAGCCCGCGAGAGCGCCGATGCACGCCAGTGGCTGCGCGATGTGCACGGCGCCGATCAAGATGAGCTTGAACGGCGGATTGAAAACCTGGATGAAGACCGGTCCCGAAGCCGAGTCGAATCGCTCGCTGCGATCCTCGACCAACAGTTCTCGGCCCCGGGTGATCGCGCCTGGATCGAGCTCGGTATCCTGGGACACTGTCTCGGGTCCGACGGCGATCTGCTCGCCGGTGCGAAGCTGCGTGAGCAGCGCGACAGGAACCTTCGCCGTCTTGGCCTCGAGAATCGCCGATAAGACATCAGGCTTCATTCGACTGACTGGCTCGACGAAAACCTGGATCCGGCCGCCGCAGCTGAGCCCCACGGACCAGGCATCCTCGTTGGCAACGCCAAAATCGAGCAGTGCCGGTTCGCCCGTCTCGATGACCTCCCGTGCGCGGCGCACCACTTCCCCCTCGATGCAGCCTCCCGAAACCGAGCCCGTGAATCGCCCCGAGTCATCCGCTAGCAATTGACTTCCCGGCGGGCGCGGCGACGAGCCCCAGGTCGCCACAACGGTGGCGAGCGCGCCGCGCCGCCCTTCACTCCGCCACGCGGCTGCCAGTTCAAGCACGTCCATATTAACCCCGATCTCCCGCCGCGGCTAAGCCCTGGCAAGGATCGGATCTCTCCTGTCCTCGGGACCCACACAAGGTTGCCCGATGACTTGCTACGAGATCGCTGCTGAGCTTCTCGCCGTGGCGCGCAGGACCGCGAGGAGCACGAGGCTTCATTGGCCTGCACTGCGGCCTCAGCGCAGCAGGAAATTGACCGTGCGTTCGAACATTCTCCCGAAAGGAGGACGCACGGCGTCGGTAAAACTAAACCTTCCCTGTTCGAAGATACCCTTGGCGTGGCTCATGGTTTTGAAGCCTTCGTGTCCGTGATACGCGCCCATGCCGCTCGCACCAACGCCACCGAAAGGAATATCGTCCTGGGCATAGTGCAGGAGGGTCTCGTTGATCGCGACGCCGCCGGACGTAGTGCGCTCGAGAACGAGGCGACGGCCGGGACCCTCCGGCCCGAAAAAGTAGAGCGCCAACGGCCGCGGCCGAGCGTTGACGTAGGCGACGGCATCCTCGATCGTGCGATAAGGCACAATCGGCAGAATGGGACCGAAAATCTCGTCTTTTATCACGGTCATCTCCTCGCTTACATCAAGCACGAGCGCCGGTGCCACAGTGCGCCGGTGCACGGTGGACCCGCCGTTTGCCACTGCACCGATCTCGATGACCCGCGCGCCCTTCAGACGGGCGTCTTCCAGCAAACCCAAAAGCCGCGCGTGGTGGCGTTCGTTGATGATCGACGTGTAGTCGGGGTTCGCGGCTATATTGGGATAAAGCTTCGCGACCTCGCCCGTGTACGCGGCAACGAAGTCCTCGACCTCTTGCTCGGCCACCAGAACATAGTCGGGCGCGATACAGGTCTGGCCGCCATTGGTGAGCTTGCCGTAGGCGATGCGACGTGCGGCCTTTCGAAGGGCGTAGCCGCGCTCGATGATAACCGGCGACTTCCCGCCGAGCTCAAGCGTGACGGGGACCAGGTTATCGCTGGCCGCGCGCATGATAGAGCGGCCGACCGGTGTGCTTCCCGTGAAGAGAATGTGGTCGAACAGCAACGCGGCGAACGCGGCGCCGACATTCGTGTCGCCGGTCACGACGGCCACCTGATCTTGCCCGAACCGTTGTGCCAACATCGATGTCATCAATTCAGCCGTGGCCGGCGTGAATTCCGAAGGTTTGATCATTGCGCGGTTGCCGGCCGCGAGCGCCGTGGCGAGCGGCAACAATGCAAGAGAAAGAGGATAATTCCACGGCGATATGATGCCAATCACGCCAAGCGGCTGATATACGACGCGCGTTGAACCCGGCAAAAAATGCAAGGCTACTCGCCGTTTCTCCGGGCGCATCCATCCGGGGAGCTTACGGTGAAGATACTTGACCCCCTCCACGATGGGTGCCATCTCGAGTAGCGAAGTTTCCTGGCCCGATCTGTGGCCGAAGTCGGCGTTGATAGCGGTGACGAACTCTTCCCTGTGCGCGAGCAGCGCGTCCTTGAGCTTCATCAAGTCGCTGCGCCGCTGTGCGAGCGATGGCGGACCATCGCGCAAGAAAGCCGTGCGTTGCCGGTCGAGCATCGCGGCCAACCCGCTTTCAATCTTGAGTGTCGTCACAACTGTCAAAACAATGTACGCAGCTGGTCACGGCCATTATCAATAGGGATCCTAATGCATTGTTATCTATATCCGCAGATAATGCACTTGCCGTGCTTATATATGATATTCGTAATGTATATAGGCTATGATGCGTATGAAAGCAAGTCAAGGGGCCGGCAAGGATGTTTGGTCTGTGGCTGGAACGCGGCTGCGACTACCCGATGCCGGACTCAAAGAGATTCACCAATGCGACGACGGCGGGTTCTATGGGATGCCGCCTCCGAGGGCTTTGTAGACGGCCACTAAAGCTGTGACGGTTCGCGTCTCGCTGGCCGCGAGCCGGTCTTGCGCTTCGAGCAGCGTGCGCTCCGCGTCCAGCACGCTGAGAAAATCCGTCGCGCCGGCGTCGTAGCGTTGGCGCGCCAAGTCGGCGGCTTGCTGGCTCGCTTGGGCCGATGCCTGAAGAAATTGCCGCCGTGCTTGTTCGTGTCCGAAATCCAGCAGCGCTCCTTCGGTTTCTTCCAGAGCTGTCAGCACCGTCCGTTCGTAAAAGGCCAGCGAGGCTTCAGTGCGAGCGTCCTCAGCCTGGATGCGCGCCTGAACCCGACCAAGGTCGAACGCCGCCCAAGTGATGCGCGGTCCGAAACTCCAAGTGCCAGCACCGCTACTGCCCAGTCCAACAAAAGTATCCGCTTGCAGCCCCACGCTTCCGATGAACGTAACCCGCGGGAACAAGTCTGCGGTCGCAACGCCGATGCGCGCTGTAGCAGCAGCCAGTGAACGTTCCGCGGAGCGGATGTCCGGGCGACGACGCAGAAGCGC
>JBOIDM010000158.1:0-11767 GCA_050740575.1 Gammaproteobacteria bacterium | reverse complement strand
CAGCAAGGCCGTGGCAAGGGCATTGCGTGAAACGGCCCGTCCCAGCGCTGTCCGTACATCCGTATACGGTTGTTCAATTTCCCATAGGCTCCGTTGAGGAAACGCTACGTTGATACCGATTCCGGCGACAGCCGTGTGCTTATTATTGGACCCGACCCTGGTTTCGACCAGAATCCCGCCCAGCTTACGGTTTTCCCACCAGATATCATTCGGCCATTTTATCCCGACATCATCGATCCCCAGGTTTCTCAGAACGCGTACTGCGGCGGTGGCCGTCGCCAACCCGAGCGATGCCAGGACCCCGGGAGCGACCCGAAGATCCCAGGCGATGGACATACATAACCCGCTTCCAAGCGGAGCGATCCACGCTTTCCCGCGCCGGCCTCGGCCCGCGCGCTGGAACTCGGCCAAGTACACATGCCGGTGAACATCCTCTCGGCCCGCTCTCTCTATAAGCGCCTGGTTGGTGGAATCGGTCGAAAACGCTAAATCAATGCGATGAGGTATCGAACCGGATCGCTGTAGGGCAGTCATTATCCAATCCGCCACTAAAAGCTCTATGGGGTGCTTCAACCTCAGTCGGTCATCGCCCGCTACCTCGATTTCCACTCCGTAAAATCCTAGCAACGCGGCTAGCGTTTCTAACGCAGGTGTTTCACCGCCGAACTCCGCAGCTATCCTAGCGGTGGAATAAATATTTCCATCCGCGAGCAGCGTTATGATCTGCTTATCCCGCCCCGGTTCTGGGGATAACGCTAATTGGGGGGGCATGGCACTGCTCCGAGCTCGTATGTGCAATATTACTCGCTATGACCCGCCACCGGGCGGGAGGGATCTGCGCACCATTCGCTCCAGGACCCGGCATATAACCGGCCCATCTCCAGCCCGGCATGCTTGATCGCCAAGAGATTATGGCAGGCGGTCACACCGGAACCGCAATAAACCGATACCCGCTGTGGAGATATGTCTTTGAACAGCATTGCGAATTGCATATGCAATTCGTCCGCGGAGAGAAACAGACCCTCGGCATCGAGATTATCCTTCCAGCAGCGATTTATGGCTCCCGGGATGTGGCCTGCCACGCGATCTATGGGCTCATACTCTCCGCAATAGCGGCCGGGATCACGCGAATCCAACAGCAATGATGCGCTGGCCAGCTCGTCGATCGTATGCACGAGATGCCGCTCGGGTGCACCGTGAAACCTCGCCGCGGTGTTGGATTGTTCACCGGCCGCGACCGGAAAGTCCGCGACGTTCCAATGCTGCCACCCCCTGTCGAGGACGGCAACCTTATCGTGCCCCATATAGCGGAGTAACCACCACAGGCGCGCCGCGATGGAACCTCCGGCGGCGTCGTAGGCCACGACCTGCGTGCCGTCCTCGATACCCAGGCGCCCGAACAGCGTTACCAACGCTTGCGGGCTGGGCAAAGGATGCCGCCCGTGACCGACCAACGGAGGACCGCTCAGGTCTTGCTCGAGATCGGCGTACACCGCGCCCGGAATATGACTCGCACGATAGGCTATCCGGCCCGCCTGCTTGTTTATTAGATCGAACCGGCAATCAACGATAACCCACCCGGCTGCGCCAAGATGCTCCTTTAAGCGGTGCCGATCAATGATCGTCTCGAACATAAGCCAAATCCTACACTCGACCCTCTGGCTTCCCGACCCCGCGAAAAGTCGATCTTGCGCGAGATGGAATACGGTTTAATCAACCACGGAAATTCTATACGAAAATAGGCCGGATGCGCACGGGTAGTTATTTGCAATACTAGATGAACGGAACCTACCGGAGATAGCCCCGGACAAGGTCGTGCCGGTAGCGAGCTATGGCCTCCAGGGTTCATTTAGACCTACGCCCATGTGGATGCGATTTTACAACCGACAACGTAAGCGAATTTTTCTACGCCACTTGTAAAAAACCTGGGTGTCTTCTTCCTAGGCCAATCACGGCTTCGCGCTCGGTTTGGTCGCGTCCATCGGTGCCGGCGCCGGCGTGCCCTCGATGCGTTCCACCACGGGCGCATTCCACGAGCCGGTGAGCTTATAACGGCGCTGCCACATTTTGTTAATGTGCTCGGGGATTTCGGTGAAGACCTGCTCGGCGAGGAACACCGCCGCGCCAGCGCCGAGGCCGACCGGACCGAAGAAGGCACCGGCCGCGGGGAGGCTGCCGGCCAAGGCCGGGGTCACCGTCACTACCTGATCGTAATCCTGGGTTGCGAGCCCCGTACGGCCGGCGACTTCGACACGTCCCGAAGGACCTTGCATCACTAAATCTCCCGTGTAGGCGTTACCGCTCGCGATCATAAACTTACCCTCGATCTCGTCATAGGCGAATCCTGTCCTAAAGAGATCGACTAAATTGAGTTGCAATAAGCGCCGGATCGCATGCATGCTCACCAGCCCAAAGATACGGCCGACGCCTTGATCGACATCGAGCAACCTACCGTTGCTTATCTTTAGATCGAGTGTCCCGTCGAGCCGGCTCAACTCAAAATCCGCCGGATCGCCCGGCCAGCGCGCGTGGATATCGAATACAGTACGGCCGCCTTCTAGCGCGACGGCGCGATACCCGAAGGTCTTGAGAAGTTTGCTCAGATCCTGCGCCCGAACTTTGATATCGAAGCGCGAACCGCGCCCCCTGTCTCCGGCCTCCCAAGTACCCGCCGCATCAATGTTGAAGTCGGGCCGCGCGAAGGATACTTTTGGGAGGATCAAGCCCCAGGCACCGGGGCGCGCCCGCACTCGCAAGGCACCCAGGGCGCTGGTTCCATAAGAGAAAGCCTCGCACGTGATCATGATCGCGGGCAGGCGGCGTGGGTCAATCTCTCCCAGATCCCGCCTGCGCGCGCCCGGAACGAGTTTCAGACGAGTGAAGCCAGCCTCGAGCATACCTCCTCGGTAAGCGCCCGGTAAGCGGATCGATCCGTGTGCATCCGGTCCGTCCATGTCGATCCGCCAACGGCCATTCTCCTGCGTTGCCCGCAGGCGCAAGTCTTTGAACACGAAACCGAGTCCTTCCAGCTTCGCGACCAATACGTCGATTCTCAGATCCTTCGGGATCCGAAAGGGTACGGATCTGCCAGCGCCCCATCGCCGCGCAAACTCCTGCCATTCGGTCAGGGATAATAGCTCTAATTGTCCCCCGATCCAGTAGTCAATCCCCGCTACGGTAGCTCGTTCGCCCGAGCCGAGATAAATTTGCACGGCACCGATCGGCTGGGCGCCGGTTCCTAGAGCTAAGCGCGCGCGCATGCGCTCACCGTAAGCCACGGCGATGTCGCTTCTCCCGGCAGCACGCAGTGACGCGGTCAGCGTAAGCGGCGCCACCGTTAGCGCCGGTTTCCCGAAGGGCGCCGGAAGGTTGATGCGCATGCCGGTCAACGGCGAGTGGACCCGCAATTCCGCCGGCCGCGCGGCTTCCGCTAGTTTCAGCCTGGCCTCCCAATCCGTCTCCCCGAAGGCCACCTGCATTCCGCCGAGGCTGATATACTCATGATATTTAGACGGTAACATGCTGCGCAGGTGCCGCTCGATGTATGGCCAGTTCGCGCGCCCGCGCGCTTTTACCCACCCGCCTCGGTCTCGAGCCCCGCCCTTCGTCTCCAGGGCAATGGCGCGCTCGAAGAGCCGTGCTCGAAGTCCCTCGCTGGCCCAAGCGCCGCCCGCAAAGCGCAGCGCACCCTGAAGGTCCGTGAGGGAGTATGGACCGCTCTTGAGCGTATTCCCTGGGAAGGTCAGGATGCCGGCAACCGTAGCTTTTTCCGGATAGAGCGGAATATCCATGTCGAGATCCAACCGTACCTCGCCCCCGATTTCGAGGGGCGCAATCTGTCGACCGACACCGGATCGCAAGGGGCTATTCGATACGAAGCGCTGCATATCACTCGCGGCGCCGAGCGCTCGGCCGCGCACGATCACATGGCGCCGGCTCACGCCCAGATCTGGAATGATCGCGTTGACTTCGTCTAAGCGCACTCCGTAGATCGTGGCTGCGCGCGCGGCCACGCGCAGCTCCCGCCCGTCCACGGTGACTTGCGCGTCCATACCCTCGATCCGAGGCCAGTGCTTGGAATATTCCAATATACCCCCGGTTAAATTGATCTCCCCGGAGAAGCGGCCCTCGTTTTCGTCGAACGGGAACCGATCCAGCGGGCCCCTTAACACGAAGGCGCCGGATCCGATCGTTCCGGCCTGCAAGGCCTGGCTGAGCCACTCCCGGCCCTTGGACGGAAGGTTGCTTGGGAGATACTTCGCCAAAGCGCCGACGCGCCCTTTGTCGATCCCGGCCCACAGCCCGGCATCGACCGCGCGCCCGTCCCGCAGGAGGAGATTGCCCATGATGCGTAATCGAAGATCGGGGTTCTCGGCCTCGAGACCGGGCGTGTAAATACGCCAACCGTCCGCGAGCGCATGCCACCCGACCTCACCCCTAGTGTTCTCAAAGCGAAGCGGGGCATTAAAGTGAGTACCCGCGTCGACGTGCAGCGGTGCGCCGTAGAGGCGTAACCGGCCCTTCTCGGCATCCATTTCCAGCGCCCCCGCAAGGCGCGCCACACCGGGCATTCCCGAACTACTTTGCAACGAGACGGAATCCATGTCCGCCTTGAGGTAGAAGTGTGCGCTCCCGGCACGATCGGGATGATAAACGAGCTCGACCTCGCGCAGCAGGCCGCGGGGCCGGAGTCGTCCTAGCAGGGTCGTGCTTTCCTCGGACAAGGACGCGGACAGGACCAATACGCGCGAGAGATCCGCAAGCTCGATGTGGCTGGCGTAAGCGATCAATCGCCGTGTGCCGCGCACATCGGGGGGCGCCAAGGCTAGTCCGAAGCGCACCTCCGGCCAGGACCCGTCCGCGGTAGTGATCCCGACGCGATCGGCGCCGATGCGCCAACCTCCGCCGGGGCTGGTACGGGCGAGGAAGCGTCCGCCGGTCGCCAATACCTCGACGCGGTTCTCATCCGCACCTACGGTGAAGCCCCCGGTCTTGAACTCGCCGGCGATCTCGCTCACCTGGCCATTGCGCCAAACACCCCAAGTGCGTAGCTGCAACGCTCCCTCGTTCTCCCGGATCTGGCTCGATGGTAGATAATCGTTGAGTAACGCGGGGCCGATATCTTCGGCCTCGACATAGATATCGGCGCTCCAATCACGCTCGAACGGCTCACCGGTCCCGCTCACCGTGATGAGCAGGCGCTTGCCGATCTCGGGGGGCGGTCGCAAGGTCAATTCGAAGGCTTGCCGCCCCGGCGCGCCCGTGCTATCTAGGCGTACGAAGGGTAAAGTCCAAGCGCCGTGCTGGGTTTGGTGATCGTGCCAGCGGATCCGCGTGCCCTCAATGGCGACTTGCGGCTGTCGCAACAGCGAGCGCAGCACGTGCTCATTGCTGCCGTCGATCCCTTCGATGACGATCCCCCCGCCGCGCGTGCGTGCAACGGTAAACTCGGCGCCGCTGAGCGCGAGCTCCCCCAACCGCGGTTGCCGCCGCACTAGGCTCGCCCACCCATCGATGCCGATCACCGCGCGCTCGAACGTCATGACGGGGCGTAAGGTCTCGCCGTTGATCACGCTGAGACCGGTCAACACCAGCCTCGGATCCCACCCGTCCCATGCGACCCGCACGGACTCGACCGTGACCGGCCTGTCGAGGAATCTACCGAGATAATTCTCGATCTGGGCGCGCTGCCCGACTATCCCCGGCAAAACCATGCGAGCGCCGAGCACCGCCAGCGAGAGTATAAGGGCGAGCACTGCCAGAACCGGCAGCGCGCTTGACAATGCGTGAAGAACGATGCGGGCGGGCCGCGCAGTAGATTTATGCACAAGCTCTCATGTTATAGAAGGACGACATCATACTGTTCCGGCCCATAGATGGCCTCGGCACGGACCGTGATGGGCCTGCCGATAAATCCCTCTAGCTCGGCCACACCTGCCGATTCCTCATCCAATAGCCTATCGGCGACGCCGGGCGAGGCGATCACGAGCAGCTTTTTCGCATCGAATTGGCGCACCTCGCGCAGGATCTCGCGCAGGATCTCGTAACACACGGTCTCGGCTGTCTTGGTCGAACCGCGTCCGCCGCACGTGGGGCAGGGTTCGCACAGCACGTGCTCGAGGCTCTCGCGCGTGCGTTGGCGCGTGATCTGTACCAACCCGAGCGAGGTGACTTCGCTCACCGAGACGCGCGCATGATCGTGTTCCAAACCCTTCTCCAGCGACCGCAGCACTTGACTCTGATGATCCGCATCCTCCATGTCGATGAAATCCACGATGACGATCCCGCCCAGATTGCGTAGGCGCAACTGCCTTGCGATCGCCTGCGCGGCTTCGAGGTTGGTTTTGAAGACGGTCTCTTCTAGATTCCGGTGCCCGACGAAGGCCCCGGTATTGACATCCACCGTGGTCATGGCCTCGGTTTGATCAAATACCAGATGGCCGCCGGACTTCAGCTCCACGCGCCGTTCCAAGGCCCGTTGGAACTCGCATTCGACCGAGTAGAGATCCAGGATCGGCCGCTCGCCGCTATAGTGCTCGATGCGATCCACGAGATCGGGAATGTACTGACGCGCAAACTCGCTGACCCGTTCATAGGTCTCGCGCGAATCGATACGGATCTTTTCGACTTCACCGGCAACCAGACTGCGCATGGTTCGCAACACCAGCGGCAGGTCCTCGTAGATCACAGCGGGCGCTTTGGCTTCGCCTAGCTGCAAAGACAGCGTGGACCAGAGCCGCTTTAAAAACTCCATGTCCATTCTCAGGCCGCCCTCGGACACACCCTCGGCGGCGGTCCTGACGATGTATCCGGAAGGTCCGATGTCGGCTTTGAGATCGCGGCCAGGCACCGGCGATTGCACCGCTGCGGGAGCTTCCGCGGCTGCCTTTAGCTCGGCATCGTTATCGAGGATCACCTGGCGCAGGCGCGACCGCTCAAGCTCATTCGCGATCTTCTGAGACACGCCGACCGTCGCGCTCCTCGGAAGCAACACCAGGTAGCGCGATGGAATGCAAAGGCGCGTAGTGAGCCGCGCGCCCTTGCCGATGAATGGGTCCTTCGTCACCTGTACGACAATCTCATCGCCTTCCCGCAGGAGCCGGTCGATGCCGGTAGCGTTATTCCCGCGCTCTTCGTACTCTGGCCCGGAATCGAGGATGTCATGGAGATGCAAGAACGCGGTACGTTCGAGGCCAATGTCCACGAAGGCAGCCTGCATTCCCGGCAGGACACGGGATACACGCCCCAGGTAGATGTTGCCGACCAAACCTTTTTTCTGGCGGCGCTCGATGATGATTTCGTGGAGCACGCCGTTCTCGACGGCGGCTACGCGCGTCTCTTGGGGCGTCACGTTGACGAGATATTCTTCGGCCATCGCCGGCTCCGATCGTTCGCCAGTAGTGGATCAGCCGTTAATCTAAACGAAATCCTGCTGTTTTGTCTGCGGGCTTTGGTTTCCCGCCGCCCACAGGTCTGAAAACGCGGTACCATGCTATAAACTGCAACCATGCCCTCGTACGATTAACGCTGGAGCCAAAAAATCCCTAACCTATGTCACCGACCGAATCAACACTCACCCTGATCCTGGCGCTCGGCGCCGACACCCGCCTGGCGCCGTTAACCACCGATCGCGCGAAGGCGGCGATCCCCTTCGGCGGCAACTACCGCATAATAGACTTCACCTTGGCCAATTGTCTGCGGTCCGGGCTGCGGCGCGCGCTGGTATTCACCCAATACCGCTCACACTCGCTACAACAGCACCTGCGCGACGGCTGGTCTATTTTCAATCCCGAGCTCGGTGAATTTATCACCTCGATTCCGCCGCAGATGATGAGCGACAGCGCCGGTTACGCGGGTGCCATCGATGCCTTGTACCAAAACCTCCACATGGTGGAACGCAGCGGCTCGGACTATATCTGCGTGCTCTCGGGCGAACACGTCTATCGCATGGACTACGCCGCGCTCATCGACTTTCACATCGCGCGCGCGGCGACGGTCACGATCGCGTGCATTCGCCCCGATGACCTAATCTACAAGGATTATCAATGCCGCGTCGGGATCGAAGGCGAGATCGTCACGGCCTTCGCTTCGGAGGCTATGGCGGCGCGAGAAAATTCCGTGGCATCCATGGAGGTCTACGTGTTCTCCAAGACAGCATTCGTGCAGGCCGTCACGGAGATCCAGCGGGGGGCGCCTCCCGGCCAGATCGATCCCGGCACCGCGCTGATACCGCATTTCATCCGCCAAGGCGCGCGCGTTCTCGCCTATCTCTTTGGAGGGAGAAGCGGACGTGTCACCCAGGACCGTTATTGGCGCCGCATCGAGACCTTGGATGACTACTACGAAGCGAACATGGATCTCCTGCGCCCCGAGCCGCCCATCGACCTTTATCAACGCGACTGGTCGATCCGGACCTACCACGCTCAAAATCCGCCCGCCCGCACCGTGCCTGGTCGTTCCTCCGCCGAGGGCGTATGCATCAACTCCATCGTCGCGAGCGGCACGGTGATCGCCGGTGGCGGCGTCAACCATAGCATTCTGTTCCCTCGCGTCACGGTCGAGGACGGCGCGACGGTCGAAGACTGTATCCTCTTGGCCGGCGTCGAGGTGGGAGACGGAGCACGCCTGCATCGCTGCATCGTGGACAAGCACGTCCGTATCCCGGCCGGCGAGACCGTCGGCTACGATCTCGCGCGGGACGCGGCGCGGTTTACCGTGACACCGAAAGGCATCGTCGTCGTGCCCAAGGGCTTTCAATTCGCCGAGCCTGCCGATGGACCTCAGCGCTGAGTTACGCCGCCTGCTGCCGCGGGACGCCGTTATCGCCGATCCCGTCTCGCTCTCGGTCTACGAGTGCGATGCCTTGTCCGCGTATCGCCAACGCCCGAAAGTCGTGGTCTTGCCGCGCACGGGCGACGAGGTACGGGCGATCCTGCGCCTTTGCCACCGCTTGCGCGTGCCGGTCGTGGCCCGTGGTGCAGGCACCGGGCTCTCGGGCGGCGCGCTGCCCCACGCCGAAGGGGTATTACTGAGTCTCACCCGGCTCAATCGCATTTTGCATATCGACCCTGTGAACCGGACAGCCACGGTGGAACCGGGCGTCCGCAATACGGAGATTTCCGAGGCTGCGGCGCCCCATGGCCTTTACTACGCCCCCGATCCTTCCTCCCAGATCGCCTGCACCATCGGCGGCAACGTAGCCGAGAACTCGGGCGGCGTTCATTGCCTAAAATACGGGCTCACCCTCAATAATCTCTTGGCCTTGACCGTAATGACCATCGAGGGCGAATGCCTGGAGCTCGGCGGCCAGATATTGGATGTGCCGGGCTATGATCTGCTCGCACTCATGACCGGCTCCGAGGGCCTGCTCGGGATCGTTACCTCGGTCACGGTGAAACTTATACCGCAACCGCAAGCCGCACAGGTCGTGCTGGCGGCGTTCGGGCGCGTCGAAGACGCGGGGAACGGGGTAGCCGCGGTTATCGCAGCCGGAATCATTCCCGCGGGTCTCGAGATGATGGATCGCTTAGCGATCGAAGCCGCCGAGAATTTCGTGCACGCCGGTTATCCCCTCGATGCGGCGGCGATCCTGTTGTGCGAAATCGACGGCCACCCGGCCGAAATCGAAGCCGAGTTGCTGCGTGTCGCGGAAGTCCTCAAGGCCCAAGGCGCGACGGAAGTGCGCGTGGCGAGAGACGAGAACGAACGGCGGCGCTTTTGGACCGGGCGCAAGGCCGCCTTCCCGGCCGTAGGACGAATTGCCCCCGATTACTATTGTATGGACGGCACCATTCCGCGGCGGCAGCTCGCCGCGGTGCTAGCGCGCATCAACGCGCTGTCGCGAGAGTTCGGGCTGGCCGTGGCCAACGTTTTTCATGCGGGCGACGGTAACCTGCATCCCCTCATCCTCTATGACGCCAATGTCCCCGGTCAGTTGGAACGGGCGGAAGCGTTCGGCGGGAAGATCCTCGAGGTCTGCGTCGAGGCCGGTGGTACCATCACCGGGGAACATGGCGTGGGGGTCGAAAAGCTAAACCAGATGTGTGTCCAGTTCACGGGCGAGGAGCTCGCGCAGTTCCACGCCGTCAAAAGCGCCTTCGACCCCGACGGTCTTCTCAACCCCGGCAAAGCGATCCCGACCCTTAGGCGTTGCGCCGAATTCGGAGCGCTGCACGTGCACGCCGGCAAGCTGCCGTTTCCGGAGCTTGAGCGGTTTTAAATTGAAGTTGGTGTCCTGCGCTTCGTCCGGCGCCGCGCCTCGTTGGGCATGCGTGCGCTCATGACAAGTGTCCCAACTTACCGCTCTGGTAATCCGCCATCGCCTGGCGAATTTCCTCTGGAGTGTTCATGACGAACGGCCCGCTCCCCAGGATGGGTTCATCGATCGGCTGGCCGCTGAGCAAGAGTGCCGTCGCGTTATTTGCGCTGTCGATGCAAATGGTTTTCCCGGCGCGATCGAACAGACCAACCTCCGCCGCCTCGATGGCCTCGGAGCCATTCACACGCACAGCGCCTTTGAGCACGACCAGCGCCGTCGTGTAACCGTCCGCCACGGCAAGGTCGAACCGTTGCTCGCTATCCAGGCGAAGATCCCAAACGTGGATCGGCGTGAAGGTCTTGGCCGGCCCCCTCGCCCCGGAGAACTCTCCTGCAATGATGCGCACGGTTCCATTGGGGAGACTCACGGAAGGGATCTGGCTATTCAAAATGCTCTGGTAGCGTGGTGGCGCCATCTTGTCCTTGGCGGGTAGGTTCACCCAAAGCTGCACCATTTCGAATAGGCCGCCGCGTTGCGCGAACTCGCGCCCGTGAAACTCTTCATGTACCAGACCGGATCCCGCGGTCATCCACTGCACGTCGCCGGGACCGATACGCCCGCCGCCGCCTGAGGAGTCGCGGTGCTCCACTTCCCCCGCGTAGACGATGCTCACCGTCTCGAACCCCCGATGGGGGTGCTCGCCGACGCCGAGGCGCTCGGTCGTCGGCGGGAACTCCCTCGGGCCGGCATAGTCGAGGAGCAGGAACGGACTGAGTACCGGCCCCAGATTGGGGTATGAAAAAAGCGTCCGAACGGGGAACCCGTTACCCACCCAATGACGGTCCACGCTACGCTGAATGCAGCGCAGCTTCTTGACTGAAATCTCTTCGTTTGTCGGCTGCATCGATCACTCCCTCCTCTGCTACGTTTGGATCACATCACGGAGAAGCACGTTGTTATCATATGGCTGGATCGCGACGAGCGTGAAACACTGCCAGTACGAGGATACGCTTGTACGTTCGAAGAAAACACCGTGACATTCAAAGCGTATATTGCCAACTCGTCTTGCGTATTAGCTATGGCTCGGTAAAGGCAGTCAATATGCTCAAGCGGAAAGAGGCAGCGTTTCCGCAGCCTGAGCGGTTTTGAGAAACACCACGAGATGCCGCGGCGCTGCCAACGCCGGAACCTCAAGCCGATGCACCTGCGCGTCTGGGACTCCGGGACCGAGTGCTTCGATCTCCGCCGCCGGGTAGCTTCCCTTCATCGCCACAATGCGCCCGTCGTCGCGACTCATTGGCAGCGCCAAACGCACCAGCATATCCAGCGATCCCAGCGCGCGCGAGATCACGGTCGAAAAGGCGCGTTCGGGACGATAGTCTTCGGCCCGCGCGTGCACGATCTCGACGCGCCCCGGCGCTAGCTCGATGAGCACTTGGCGCAGGAAACGGATCTTCTTGAGGCTCCGATCGAGGAGCACCCATTCTCGATCGGGATCCGCGAGGGCCA
>JBOIDM010000157.1:0-9916 GCA_050740575.1 Gammaproteobacteria bacterium | reverse complement strand
CTCGTCGGGATTCACGTCCTTGCGCGGCTCGCGTCCGAACAGGGACTTCACCACTTCCTGGACCTTGGGCATGCGGGTCTGACCGCCCACCAGGATCACCTCGCCGATGTCCGAGGACTGTAGGCCGGAGTCCTTCAAGGCGGTCTTGCAGGGCTCGACGGTGCGCATGATGATGTCCTCGACCAGCGACTCCAGCTTGGCGCGTGTGAGCTTCACGTTGAGATGCTTGGGTCCGCTCGCGTCGGCCGTGATGTAGGGCAGATTGATGTCGGTCTGCTGGCTGGAGGAGAGCTCGATCTTGGCCTTCTCCGCGGCCTCCTTGAGCCGCTGCAAGGCCAGCGGATCACTGCGCAGATCGACGCCCTGCTCCTTTTTGAACTCGTCGGCGACGTAGTCGATGATGCGCCGGTCGAAATCCTCCCCGCCCAGAAACGTATCGCCGTTGGTGGACAGGACCTCGAACTGGTGCTCGCCATCGACCTCGGCGATCTCGATGATGGAGATATCGAAGGTACCGCCGCCCAGGTCATAAACCGCGATCTTGGCGTCGCCGCGCTGCTTATCCATGCCGTAGGCCAGGGCCGCGGCGGTCGGCTCGTTGATGATGCGTTTGACCTCGAGCCCGGCGATCCGGCCCGCGTCCTTGGTGGCTTGCCGCTGTGAGTCATTGAAATACGCGGGGACCGTAATCACCGCTTCCTTGACCTCCTCGCCGAGGTAATCCTCCGCGGTTTTCTTCATCTTGATCAGTACCCGCGCCGAGATCTCGGGCGGGGCTATTTTCTTCCCACCCGCTTCGACCCATGCATCGCCATTGTCAGCGCGCACAATCTTATAGGGCACCAGATCCACGTCACGCTTAACGACATCTTCACCAAAACGGCGTCCGATCAACCGCTTCACCGCAAAAAGCGTATTCTGGGGATTGGTCACCGCTTGCCGCTTGGCCGATTGACCGACCAACACTTCGTTGTCGGTCGTAAACGCGACGACTGACGGCGTTGTACGGCTACCCTCGCTGTTTTCCAGGACCTTCGGCGTTCCGCCCTCCAGGATAGCCACGCAGGAGTTAGTCGTCCCGAGATCGATACCGATGATTTTTCCCATTACCCGAATTCTCCGGAGTCTTAAAAAGTTAAATTACCATCTGCTCGTAGCTTGGCAAGATGGGGATTAAGGTTAGGATTTTCAAGGCACAGCTTGCCTTCGCTGGCTAGTTCGTCGCCGGCGCCGGACGTTCTTCGGGCGCTTTGGCGACGATCACCATCGCTGGCCGTATCAACCGATCGTTAAGCAAATAACCTTTTTGCACCACCCCGAGGACGGTCCCCGGCGCCGAATCCCTCGATTCCTGTACGGTCATGGCCTGGTGAAACTCCGGGTTAAAACGTTCGCCGTTAGGATCGATTACTTTGACGCCATGCTTGGTCAGTGTCGTATCCAACATTTTTACGGTGAGATCCAAACCCGCCCGGAGCGCCGCGACATCCGCGGTTTGATCGGTCGCGGCTCGGCCTAAGTCCAGGCTATCCTTGACTGGAAGCAGGTCCGCGATAAACTGTTCCAGTGCGTATTTGTGCGCATTGGTTAGTTCTTTGTTGGAGCGCTTGATAACATTCTCCATCTCCGCCCTCGCGCGCAACAGCTCGTCCCGATATTGATCCGCCTTGCGCGCTGCTTGGTCGAACGCGATCTGCAATGCATCAATCCTTGCGGCGGGGTCCGCGGATAACATGTCTCCCGGCGCGGCCGGCTCTTCGTTGATGGTCGTCGGCGCCGGATCCGGGACCGGCTGTGCAAGCGTTTCAGGTTGAAACACGGCATTCTGATTGGCCTCTTGGTCACTCACGGCAAAATCCTCGCTGATTTCATTAGAAAAGGTGGGGGCAAAATCCCGGAGCATTTGTTAGAAACTCCGCCCCTATCGAGCGCTCCCGTGAAATGGGGATTAGTTCAAGGATTTCAATGCTAAACCTAGAACCTTAGCGGTGATATCGACGATAGGTATGACGTGCTCGTACGCCATGCGCGTGGGGCCGATGATTCCGAGGACACCGAGCACCCTTCCATCCGCGGAATAGGTGGAAGTGACCACGCTGCAATCGTCCAGAAATTCGTAACCGGACTCGTCGCCGATAAATATTTGCACGCCTTGCGCATTTAACGTCTGGTCGAGGAGGTGCAGTATTTCACGCTTCTGGCTAAAGGCTTCAAATAGTTGCCGCAGCTTTGCCATATCCGCCCAGGCATCGATTCCCATCAGATTGGTTTGCCCCGCCCATACGTAGTCGTCATGCGGTGTCTCAAACACCTTTTGAGCCATTTCCACCGCGGCTTGCATCATCCGGTTCATCTCTTGTTGCGCACTGCTCATCTCACCGATAAGCTGATTTCGGACGTCTATCAATTCCTCACCGGCAAACGCGTGATTAAGGTAGTTCGAGGCTTCCTGCAATTCCGATTCGGAGTAGGAGCGCGCGGTGCAAATCACGCGGTTGTGTACCTCGTTATGATTAATCACGAGAATTACCAAGACGCGTGTATCGGACATCCTTACGAACTCGACGTGCCGCAATGACCGGTGTTCGACACGCGGGACCATGACCACGCCTGCGAGATGGGTCACTTCCGACAAGAGATTGGAGGTCTTGGCGAGGAGGCGGTTGATATCGTCCTCGGTGGCCAGGTCCGCGCGCAATCGCTTTACGTCTTGTTCGGATACCTCTTTCACAGTCAACAACGAATCCACAAAAAGCCGGTAACCGCGGGTGGTGGGCACCCGTCCCGCCGAGGTGTGAGGTGAGCGGATGAGACCGAGATCCTCGAGGTCCGCCATGACGTTTCTTATTGTGGCTGGACTCAACTCCATGCCCGCATCGCGTGCCAGCGTACGCGATCCGATTGGCTGACCGTCGATGATATAGCGTTCCACCAGCAGCTTGAAGAGATGCTGAGCCCGCGCCGAGAGGAAACTCTCTTTCGCACTTGCCGTCATCATTTTACCGGCCCAGCCCTCGGTTTATATCCATCGTTTAGACGCCCGTGGCATACTTTCCCTTACCGGATTGAAGAATACCATGGAAATTTAACACTCATCCTCGGACAGTGCAAAACGATAGCGACAGCAACCAATCTATAGCAGGCGTTATGCCGTTTAACGCCTACTGGCTCGAGTAAAATGACCATTAAAGCGCTTAGCCTCGTGCCGCCCGAATGCGTACAATAGAGTGTTAACTTCACGGGAGGAAACACAGGTGCCTAAGTATAGCAATCGGCGCGTGTCCGTGGCACCGATGATGGACCGGACCGACCGGCATTTTCGTTACCTGGTCCGACTCATTTCGCGGCACACTCTGTTGTACACCGAAATGATACACACGAACGCCCTCCTCCGCGGCGATTGCGATCGGTTGCTTGCCTACCACCCCTCGGAACACCCGATAGCACTGCAACTAGGCGGCAGCGATCCCAAGATGTTAGGTATATGCGCACAAATGGCCGAGGATTACGGTTACGACGAGGTTAATCTGAACGTCGGTTGTCCCAGCGAGCGCGTGCAGCAAGGCCGTTTCGGGGCCTGCCTCATGGCGGAGCCGCGGCTCGTCGCGCGCTGCGTTGAAACCATGGCGAAACGCACCGCGCTTCCCGTCACCGTTAAGACCCGGCTTGGCATTGACGAGCAGGACTCCAGTGAAACACTTTACCGTTTCATCGACGACGTCGCGGGCGCCGGCTGCCACACAATTATCCTCCACGCGCGCAAAGCCTGGTTAAAGGGCTTGAGCCCAAAGGACAATCGCGAGATCCCTCCGCTCCGTTACGAGGTCGTCCATGCCGTCAAGCGCGACTTTCCCGATCTGGACGTGATCATCAATGGCGGCGTGTGCACCCTTGCGCAGGTCGAGGAACAGTTAGCCCGGGTAGACGGGGTAATGATCGGTCGTGAGGTGTATCGCAATCCCTATTTATTGGCCGAGGTAGACGGGCGTTTCTTTGGCGCGGCCACCGTGCCGCTTACGCGCGCGGAGGTTCTCGCCGGCTTTAAGGAGCACATCCGGCGCAATCAGGGCATGCCCTTGCGGTCGATGATGCGCCCCATCCTCGGGCTGTTCCAAGGTCAGGTGGGCGCAAAGCGGTGGCGGCAAGCTCTCAGCGCCGGAAACTCTGGATTTCCGGACGGCTGCTACCCCATGCACTCTGCCCGGGCGTAGAATCTTCAAGCTGCGGTGCTGTCCAACGTGTGGTTAGGGTCACACGGGGCGTAGGGCGCAAGCCTCCGGCCGCTTGTTTAAGCCGTAGGTCACATCGCCGCTATCATTTCGTTCGGAGCGGCAACCGTATACTCTAATTTTTTCTGAAACGGAGGGTTAACAATGCACATGATCAAAAACTGCGCTCTCATTGCGGCAATTGGCCTGAATGGCTGCGCAACACAAACCGGTTGGGCGCCAACGGTTGATCCCTACGCGGATCCCCATCCGGAACGCATCACGGCGGATACTGTTGAATGCAAGCAGATTGCGCAGCAGGCCGCAGGGAGTACAAGTGGCGAAACCGTAAAAGGCACGTTGCTGGGAGGCGCGATCGGCGCGGCCGCGGGAGCCGCCATCGGCGCTGCCGTTGGTAGCCCGGGTACAGGGGCGGCCATAGGCGCGGCGACGGGCGGCATAGGCGGTGGCGCGCATAATGCCTATGACACCGAGGGAGACTATAAGCGCGCCTACTCGAATTGCATGCGCGGCCGGGGACATAATGTGATCAATTAATCCCAACGGAGGTGCTGCCGGCCCTTGGCGTTTCGCAAGGGATGACTGGGACGGCAGCACCGGCGGGCCAGGCGAGCCCGGCTAAAGTAAATCGATCGTCCGTGGACGATTATAGTTAAAGCCTGCCCCGGACCGGATAGCCGATGGACCACGGTGAACCAAGCAGAGAACACACTACCGTACGACGACAAACGCCGCATTGTTTCCACGAAGGATGTGTAGCAATAACACGCCTCCATGCTTATTCGCGAGCCGGTAGAACTCGTTGACATTCGACACCGCAATACGGTTAACGGATAAGATGATATCCCCTCCGCGGATCCCGCTGAGCCACGCCCGGCTCCCTTGTTTTACTTCGTACACCATAACGCCCTCTACTTCACCGTAGGCGCGCGATTCCTTTGAGATTGCACCGAACTTAGCACCTTCTAAACGCGGGTTCTCAAGTGCGGCGCCGCTCGTGCTGGCCTTGCTCTGGCTTGCGACCGCCGCGGTAAGTTCAACCCGCTCGTTGCGTCCGAACAGACCCTTGCGTAGCACCGCGAGCCTCACCTTATCACCCACGCGCAGCAGTCCCACTTCATTGCGTACGCTACTCGCATTAACAACGTTTCTGTCGTTCACGGCAACCACGATATCCCCTGTTTTCAAACCGGCCTTCGCTGCGGGAGAATCGTCCAATACGCTCACGATCACCGCACCTTGCTGATCTTCCAGACCGAACGCCTCGGCCAGCGAAATATCTAGATCTTGGAGCTGGATACCCAGTTGCCCGCGCCGGATCTCACCGTGATCGACCAGTTGTTCCATTACTTGCCGCGCCATATTGATCGGGATCGCGAACCCGATGCCGATACTTCCGCCGCTACCGGAGAATATCGCCGTATTGATTCCCGTTATACGGCCATCGAGGTCGACCAATGCACCCCCGGAGTTCCCCGGATTGATCGAGGCATCCGTCTGGATAAAATTTTCGTATCCTTCGATACCGAGTCCGCTACGCCCTAGAGCGCTTACGATCCCGGAGGTTACGGTCTGCCCGAGGCCAAAAGGGTTACCGATCGCGACCACGAAATCACCGACCCTTAATTTATCCGAATCCCCCATGGGCAACGCCGTCAAGCGCTCGGAGGGGATCTGGATCACGGCCACATCGGTCTCCGTATCGCTGCCGATACGCTTGGCCTCGAACTTACGTCCGTCGCGCAGCTTGACCGTAATTTGCTCGGCATTAGCGATGACGTGGGCATTGGTGATGACTAAACCCCGCCGCGCGTCGACGATGACTCCGGACCCGAGGCTTTGGGTCTTGCGTTCCAGAGGTTGATTCGGAACGCCGAAGAAGAAGCGAAAGAAGGGGTCCTCGAACAGCGGGTTCTGCTGAATTTTAACGCGACCCTCGGTGGCGATATTCACGACTGCGGGCGTAACCCGCTCCAGCATCGGCGCCAGGGTTGGATGATCATTTCCGAACCAAGGCAGCGCCGCGTGCGCAGCCTGTAACCCCAGCATTCCAGACGTAGCTACCAGCTGTGCGAACGCCATCACTGCTATCAAGGACGAACGATAACGCATGCCAAACATCCTTTATTCCATCAGACTAAATGCTATTGTACGCATGAAAAACCTAGTGATCAGCCGCTTAGCGCCTCCGCGTAATAGATTACGCAGCAGAAGCACAAGGATTACATCAGAAATGCCGCTGCTAGGCCAAGGAAAATAAAGAACCCCATGGAATCGGTAATCGCAGTCAACATGACACTACTCCCGAAGACCGGATCACGGCCCAGCCACCGTAGGCCTAGCGGGATAAATACGCCGGCAAGTGATGCAATCACCAAGTTGAGCAGCACCGCCACCGCCATGAGCACCGCCAGCGAAACCTTGGAATAGAAAACCAAAGCGAATGTTCCAACGACCGCGCCCCAGATGATCCCATTCATAATGCTTATTCCGATCTCCTTGTACACCAAGTACCCTAGGTTCCCGCGATGGATCTGATCCAATGCCAGACCACGAATCAATAAGGCAACGGTCTGATTGCCCGTGTTCCCACCGATACTGGCGACGATTGGCATCAAAGCCGCCAGTGCGACGAGCTTATCGATCGTACCCTCGAAGACCCCGATCACGCGCGAGGCGATAAAGGCGGTAACCAGGTTGATCGCTAGCCATGCCCAGCGGTTTTTTGCGCTCTTCCAGATGGGTGCGAACAGGTCTTCGTCCTCGTTTAATCCGACTTGGTTCAAGCGATCGCGTTCGGTTGTCTCGCGCCGGTAGTCCATCACTGCGTCGACCGTGATCATACCCACGACCCGATCGTGCAAGTTTAAGACGGGTGCGGTAATAATGTCATAGCGCTCGAAGGCTTGCACGGCGTCCGTTGCTGCATCTTCGGTGTAGAAAAAAATCGGATCGGGAACCAAGACCTCCTGGACTTTCACATCCGGATCGTGGAGCAACAGCTTTCTAATTGGGAGCAGTCCCTTCAAGATACCTCCGCGATCGACCACGACGATATGGTCGATGCGGGCAGGCAGGCCGCTGCGACGCCGCAGATAGCGGAGCACGACATCAAGGGTTACATGTTCGCGCACCGTCACGACATCGAGGTCCATGAGTGAGCCGACCGTGCCCGGCGGAAACTCGAGTATGGTCTGAACCTCGCTACGATCCTCGCGGTCGAGCGTATCGAACAGCTCCGATACCGTATCCTGAGAGAGGCTCGGGACCAGATCGGCGATATCCTCCGATTCAAGGTGCTCGACAGCCCCAAGGATTTCATTCTTTGGCATCTCGGCGATGAGCCTCGCCCGCACCGCATCGGAAAGTTCCAGGAGCACGGCACCCCGCACCTCGGGACGCACAAGATCCCACACAACGTGGCGACGGTCGAGCGGTAATCCTTCTAGCACAAACGCTAGGTCTGCGGGGTGGAGCTGCGCGATCCGCCGCTGTACCTCCGCCAGTTGCTGTTTTAGCAAAAGGCTTTGTAGCAGTTCGTGGCGCGGAGTCTCCTGGCGCGAAGCGATCTCACTCACGAGATCTTGTTTGTTAAGCAGGTCAACTACCTGATCAAGCGCCGCTTTGAGCTTGGCCCCATGTTTAACCCCCGGTCCGAACGCCATACGAGAATCCTTTGCTAGTGGTTAGGCACCTGCGTTGGTTAACGTTAATGTTGCGCTGCATTATGAAACCGCTCGGCGACATTATCGAGGCCCGTCCGACACGATGTTAAAGGGCGTCTGACGAATAAGTGCGGGGTGGAATAGAGATCTAAGAGTGACTGCGGCGAGGTTTTGTGAATTAGTTTACAGCCGGGCTTTATTGCTGGACCTATGCTTCGATGCTGAGGTTTCCCTTTGGAAACAACAGCCAGACTGAAGAAGATTGTGCTCTTGACGCTATCGGCATTACCAAAAAACGCAAAAGGAGATCTTGTAAGCATGACCCACAACCCTCTCGTGATAGCGGCCAGCGGAAGCATGGTCGTGTTGAGCTGGCCGCATTTTTCGCTGGCTCAAAGTGCCAATCGAACCTATGAGTCCTTAGGCGACGCGCAAGCAGACATCACATTGGCAGACGACAGCGCCGACATATTGACATGATGAGCGCTGCTAGGAGACTGGGCCAACGGGCCTTGGACCCACGGCCGGTTTTGCATTCAGGCTTCGCTTTAGGACAACAATGCTGCTTCGTACCCGACAAGACAAACGTAGATCGCGAACACGATCTGAAGGAGGGTTTGTCCATTGAGGCAATGGAAAACAGTGAAATTCTTGTGTACTACGAGAAGCGCTAGACCGATCGCGGTCAGCACGAATTTCACGACTAAAAACAGCCCTATATCCACGCGGAGCGCGGCATCCAGCAACGGGTTGACCTCGGTCGCCCCTGCCGCTAGAAGACGCAACGTTAAGCAGGCATCCACGCACCCGAGGACAAAGACGCCAATCGAGACCGCGAAGAGCGGCGTCTCGTAGCGGTCAATGTAACCCGCCGTACCGTCATACCGACGCTCGCGCGCGCGACTTCCACAACAAGACCCATAAGCCAAGGTCCACCAAGACAGACGCCGCCGATCGCAACCGCGGCGTTGGGCGGCTGCATAGCCACCGGCCATTTGTTTGTGACTATACCTTCCTGTGTCCTGACAGACTTGTTCCATGTTCTGGCTCCTTATCGAAACACCGGTGAGGCTAAATCCTACACCAATGGGTAAGGAAGATCGAACCCGACGGTGCGTGACGCAGACAACTCTCCGTAATAAGATTCGCGGGTTTCTTTAAAGATCGCAGACGACCCGCGCACCACGTGAGCAAACAAGCTGAGAACGCGAAGATTGACTTTCGAGCCGGGCAGTTGCGGCTTACCGGTGTTTGGACGATGCGCAATCTCGCGCTCTTGGAAACAAGCTTCGCGGCCCAGACGCTAAGGCCAGTAAGGCCGGTGATCCTCGACGCGAGCGGGATCACTGCGCTCGATACCAACGGGGCCTGGCTGCTGCAACGCATGCTGCGTACCTACGCCGCTCAGGACCTGCCTGCTCAGTTGACGGGTCTGCGCGAGGAGTTCCGCGCGCTTTTGGAGCTGATCGAAGCCCGCACCAAGACGGTTTACGATGAGCCTATCCCCAAACCTTTGGGCATCCTCGGGCGGCTAGGACAAGAGACGATTGAGCGCCTCGATCAGAGCCTGCGTTTGCTGACGTTTATCGGCGAGGTGAGCGCCGCGTTCCTACGCAGCATCCGAAAACCTTCACGCATCCGTTGGCGGGCCTTCTTCAGCTGTATCGAACGTGCTGGCGTGCGCGCGATCCCAATCGTCGCCTTGCTCTCGTTTCTGCTTGGGATTGTCATCGCATACCAGGGCGGGATTCAGCTGCAAAGCTACGGCGCTAACATCTTCATCGTCCAGCTCGTAACGCTCACGATGTTCCGCGAGTTCGGTCCTATGATGACGGCGATCATCATCGCCGGCCGCACGGGGTCGGCATACACGGCCGAGATAGGGACGATGAAGATCACGGAAGAGATCGATGCCTTGAAAACCATCGGTATTTCGCCCTTCGAGCTGCTCGTCGTGCCGAAGATTCTCGGGCTGATGATTGCCCTACCGCTCCTGACGCTGGTCGCCGATGCGGCGGGTGT
>JBOIDM010000156.1:0-12411 GCA_050740575.1 Gammaproteobacteria bacterium | reverse complement strand
CAGGAAGCGAGGGGAGACGTTATAGCGCACATCGTTGTACAGGCCGGAGAAGATCCCGCGGAAGCGCTGCTGGCCCTCCTCCGGGTTGCGCCACACGTAGATCGCCCCAAACGGTTGCAACACGTCCTCGCCTTGTTCGTCGGTGTCGCGCACCACCAGCGCTCCACCGAAGGGCAGGATATCCGGGCTCGAGGGCCCATCGGGGACGTACTGCAATCCCAGGTCGAGCGCAGTCACGTGGCGGCGGTCACGTGCCGGTGCCGTGACCGGCTTCGTCCAGATCTCGGTTTGGTAGGCCTCGCCCGCGCGCGGCGTGCGATACGGCTCGGCTTGCACCGCTTGTAACAGCAGGCTGGCGCTGGCGACACCCACCCACCATAACCTAGCTTTCATTGCCTTCCCTCCTCTCCAAGGCAACACACTCTGGAACGTGCTTACCCGAGGTATCCTGCCTCCCTACTAAGCGCTGCTCATCGAGTTTGGGCAACGCTTATTCAATTGCCCACCTGGGTTGCTTCAATTTAACACTATTCCGCCGTCGGATGAGCATGTGTGTCGAAGGCTCTGTCAATTGGCAGGCATTTGTGCACCATGATCGCAGGACCAAGCTTATTAGTTATTGCGGTTACGGCACGAATGCCTGCCGATTTGACAGAACCCGTGTCGGGCATGGCAACCTCGTATTATTTTCGGCATACTCGTTAGGCCTCACGTTCTTTTCGATGTTCCTGGACCGGCAACGCCGGTTTCAGGCAGGCTTGTCGCCGGGTTTTATTTTTGCAAGGTATTGATAGGCATCGGTCCGTCAAGCATTGGAGGCAACCATGATCCGTAAACTGAAATCGGGGAAGTACCGTCTATTCTACTCATGCAAGACAGACCCCCGGATGGGGAAGGCTCGGAATTCTCGGCACGTTCGACACACGCCAACACGCCGAGCAGCACGAGCGCGAGATTCAATATTTGAAGCGTAGTGGCTAAGAACCCCTTCACCACCGTATGCCGGCATCGCTGCCGGTCGCCTACACATTTTCGTTATTCAAAGGAGGAACTATGACGACCGCCAAGCAGAGAAGCGCTGCGAAGGAAAATATCAAGAAAGCCCAAGCAGCGTGGCAAAGCATGTCTTCGCGAGCACACGCGAGAGCTCAGCCAGAGGGCAAAGATCGAGAAAAGCCGGGAGCTACCGGCAAGGGCGATTACTACCACATCGAGGTGCGGCCGAAGGCACAATTCACGACTTTTCGTACGCAGGATGTCGGGCATCGCGGCGGCATCGAATGCGTCGCAGGCAAGCGCAGCAGCGGCTCCTGGGACACGCAGAAGTGGCTCATCAGCAAGCAGCACGCGCACCTCGAGGACGACAGGCTGATCCCCGATACTCAGGAAGCGCGGGAAGTGCTGGATACTCTGGGTTCGGAGCCGAAGCACATCTCCGGAGATCGGTTCAAGGCAGCATCCCGGCCGAACATACCCGAAAGCGAGAAACCGACCCCCGCCCAGAAAAGGGCGCAGCAGCAAAACATCAAGAAGGCGCAGGCCGCGCGACGCAGCCACTGAATCCTCGCCGGTTGCAATTACGACCGGCGATTTGGTGGGACGATGATGACCTACCTGTGGGTGTAAGACGGGTCGTTGGACGCCGAGAAAAAGGTGCTGAAGCTCATGCCGAGGGCTTGAGCTGCGCCGGCGATGGGACGTTCGCGAAGCTACAAGGACGTGATCGAACTGAGGAACCACGACCACCGGGTGCTGACATCGCCATGCTGGGCGATGATGGAGAATGGCGCCAAATGCTTCTAAGGTTGACTCCCGGTTCCCTGTTTTATGCTATGTACCATGCTTGTCGGGACGCCGCCGCAGCCTTCGATGTGCTTTCTGGCTTGCCTACCTGCCGCGTGGAGCGCATCCTATTTGTCCGTCGCGAAAAAAACGAGCGTACCTGACTATAGCTGAAAATCTCAATGCATAGCTACGTGGCGTATTGTTTGCGCAGCGCAGTGGAAAGCGCGATCGGTCGTGGCACATGCTCCGTGGCATCGTTTGTGCCCTACAAGAGTTATAGAGTCGCATTTTTCGATCTCGTAAATGGGTAACGGCGAGGGGCGGCTTGCGGTGCGTGCTTCTAGACAAACGCGAAGGAGACGGCCAGATGTACAAATTTCAATGCATTGTAACTTTTACAAAGACGCTGCTGAAAAGATGCAAGCGAGAAGACGGATTCTAGCCAATCCGATTTAGGCTACCATTCTATTGCGGCGCCGTAAGCCCGCTATAGATGCGGCATATGTATCAAAGGCAATGCTGAAGACATTACGTCGAGTCAAAGAGCTGGAGCAATACCATCTCAGAGCCTTGAATGGCGAATGCGGTGCGATAGAAGACTTTTTGTTCGATGACCGTGCCTGGACCGCCCGCTATTTTATTGTCAGCACGGGCGGCTGGCTGGGCGGTCGAAAGGTATTGATTTCCCCGGCCGCCATCACCGCCGTCAATGAGCAAGACAAGGTATTGGAGGTTGGGCACACTAAAGACCAGATCGAGCTCAGCCCCCCCATGGAGTCCAACAGGCCGGTCTCAAGACAATACGAGGAAGAGTTCCACCGCTATTATCAATGGCCTTTCTACTGGGAACTTATAAACAAGCCAGCCGCCGATCCCGTCATATCCTTGGAGGAATCGCAACGGGGTGATCCTTGCCTTCGCAGTGCGCGGGAGGTCGCAGGCTATGGTATCGGCGCAATCGATGATGAGATCGGTCACCTGGAAGATTTCATCATAGAGGATCACAGCTGGGCGGTTCGTTACATGGAGATCGACACCCGCAATTGGTTGCCCGGAAAAAAAGTCCTCGTAGCTCCCACCTGGGTAGCAAAGGTAAATTGGGCGGAGCGCAGGGTACAAGTGTCTCTGCCTCGCGCTGCGATTGAAAGCGCGCCAGCTTACGATCCTTCAAGGCTCATCAGCCGGGATTACGAAGTGAAGCTGTTTAAACACTATGGCCATCCGGGATATTGGAGTTGATTTGATCAACCCCATGAGAACGCCGGAATACGCCGAGTGAGGAGTCCAAAGGCGGAGCGGCGAGTCGGGCACTACGACATCGGTTTCCCATATGACCTATATAAAGCTATCAGACCTTCCGCTATCGGTGCGCAAGGAGCTTCCCCCCGGTGCCCAAGAGATCTACAAGGCCGTATATAACCGAACTTGGGAGCAGTGTTCCGCATCCGAGGACTATGACCCGCGAAAGACGGCAGAGATCGCCCGCAAAGCGGCGTTGCTAGCGGTCGAGACAGAATACGAGAGGGACGAGCACGGATGTTGGCGCAAGGCCTCTATAAGCAAGGTCCTCGATACGCGAAAGATCCGCCCGCAAGGGTGACGCGCGGCATTCACCCGTGCTACGCGCCAAGACATTTAGCACTTTTCTGTCCGGGGAGCTCGACAACTGGTCGGAGATTACCACGACTCGCCAGCCCGTGTGAAATAGACTTGTTGTATGGAGCGAGCATCCCCGACAGAATCGTCCAGCTGTTGGCGATGGACCCAACCGGCGAAGACTAGCCGGGGTGCTGCTTTTGGAAGAAGGACCGAAAGTGCTCTTGCCGCGCATCATGAACTAAGCATACCGACAAGTGCCTGTTTCGAAGTCCTGCGAAGCAGAACTCTAAGCTCCTTTAAACTCCTGGTGTTGAGGACGTCCTGCTTTTCCAGCCATCCGCGCCGCGCCTGCCCGACACCAAAGCGCAGGCCATCGAGCTCGAAAGTATTGTGGGCATCGGAGTTAATGGCCACGCGCGCCCCTTCCTCCTTAGCCATCTGACAGTAGATGTCGAGCAGGTCAAGCCGTTGCGGATGGGCATTCACCTCCAAAGCGACGCCGCATGCCTTGGTCTTACGGATAACGCGTTGCATGTCCACATCGTACGGCTCGCGCTCGTCGATTAGTCGTCCGGTCGGGTGCGCCAAGATGGACACGAAAGGGTTATCGAGTGCCTTGAGTATGCGTTCGGTCTGCCTTGCGCGTGGCAGGTCGAACTTGCTATGCACGGCGGCCACCACGATGTCGAGCTTGACGAGCACGGAGTCCGGAAGATCCAGCGTTCCGTCATCCAGAATGTCCACTTCGATCCCTGCAAGGATGGTGATTCCGGAGAGCGTCTTGTTTATTCTTTCGACTTCCGCAATCTGTTTGACGAGCCGAACCGAGTCGAGCCCACGGGCAACGGTCAGGCGCTTAGAGTGATCCGTGATCGCCATGTACCTAAGCCCACACGCCTTGGCGGCAAGCGCCATCTCCTCAATCGTATTGCGCCCGTCGCTGGCCTTGGAGTGTGCGTGTAAGTCCCCTTTCAGGTCAGACCTTTCGACGAGGATCGGCAGTTTGCCAGCGCTCGCCGCTTCGATCTCGCCGCGGTCCTCCCGCAGCTCCGGCGGGATCCAAGACAGGCCAATCGCTTCATAAACTGACTCCTCGGTCTCGCCCGCGATATGGCGTCGGCCCTTGAACACGCCGTACTCGTTGATCTTCAGACCTTTGTCTTGCGCTATGCGCCGGATAGCGATGTTGTGGAGCTTTGAGCCAGTGAAGTACAGCAATGCCGAGCCGTAACTCTTTTCCGGAACGACCCGCACATCTACTTGAATGCCGCTCTTGAGAATGACTGTGGCGCGTGTGGTACCCTTCGAAATTATGTCCTTTACTTCTTCGTAGTGGGTCAAGTGCTCCATGACCGAGGTATACGCTGAGGCAGCGATGACGATGTCAAGGTCGCCAACAGTTTCCTTCATGCGGCGGTAACTGCCCGTGATCTCGATTCTCTTCACGCCGGACGCCTTACGGAGGTGCTCCACCAGATGCTCGCCATACTGCGCGGCCACGCTCAGCTTGAAGCGGCGGCTTTCACCGAGGTGTGCCAGTGCTGCCTCGAGAATCCTCTGCTCGGTCTTCTCACCGAAGCCCGGGAGCTCATGGATACGGCCGTCCTTGGCTGCCCGCAACAGCTGATCGAGAGTCTGGATGTTGAGATCGCGCCATAGGATTTTGACGCGTTTCGGGCCCAGTCCCGGAATGCGGAGCAACTCGGTTACCGCGAGGGGAACTTCCTTACGCAGCCCCTCAAGGACCTGACATTTGCCGGTGTTGACGATCTCCAGAATCTTGCCCGCGAGATCTTTACCGACGCCCGGAATCTCGGTCAGATCGGTGCCACTCGCCATCAGGGTTTTGATATCCGTACCCAGCTCACTGACCGTGCGGGCCGCATTGCGGTAGGCGCGGATGCGGAAGGGGTTGGCGCCCTGGACGTCAAGCAGCTCAGCGATTTCCTCAAAGATCATTGCGACGGTAGCGTTAACGACGGGCATGACTTTTGGATTGCGAGCTGCGGCCCGCGTTCACATTTGGACGAGCGGACGTTCTCGCTGCAAGTCGGGCGTTTTACTGCGCGACCCCGGTGGATGCGCCGCTTAGACGGGGAGCGGCGGCTGTCCCGGCTACCGCGTGAGGTGACATAGTAGATGGCGCCCGGAAATTCGATTCGAAGAAAATGGGCAGCCGAGGTAGATCGATGCGGACTTCTCCGTTCAGCGCGGCCAGAAGTCTGTCATCCCGCTCATAGACATCCTTGTAGAACCGCAGCGTCCCGTCGGGATACACGCGGTGAAGTAGAGTATGAATACCGGCACGGGTGAGCTAGGCTCGAAAAAGTGGACGCCATCGATCTGATAAAGTGATTAATGGAGGGACCACGATGACAAAGTTACCACGACAATCATTCACACACGAATTTCGTGAACAAGCGGTAAAGATGGTAGAGGCCGGCTGTCGATCCCCGAAGCGGCGCGTCGCTTAAATCTTTCGGCGAAGACCCTGTCGAGTTGGGTGTATCGCTCGCGTGCGGGTCGGCTCACTGAGGTGGGTGAGAGCCCCGGCCCGTCAGCGACGGGCGCTGGGCTGCTGAGTTGCGCATCGAGCCACTCTCGGGCCGGTTCATGCTGGAGGAAAGTGCTGACATGAAGGCATCGCCTTCGGCAAGCGTGAGTACGAAGCGCTCCAAGGCCGCTGCAACATCATCGTGGAGTGTCAGGGTCGTTCTCATGCATCCAAGCAAAGAATCGTGATTGCGCTTCATGCGGTCGATTGCAATAAAGGCGTCCGGGACGCGCTTGAGTCCACACCGGAGATCCACTCCATTGCGCTGCTCGCCTAGCGTTGGCCTCCAGTGAGGATAAGTCTTAGCCGTGGCGATTTAATCCCAAGATGAACGAGACATCCTTTGAGCTGCTTCGCTGGCTTGCATTCCAAGTAATAGGGATGCTGCTTAAGCAGCCCGGTTTATGAGACGGGCTTTTTATAAACTACGATAACCGGGCGGCAGCGACTGTAACCACTGTAGCCGCTTTAACAGGCTACCAGCGCTCCCCGCTCAGATCGTAGATAGCGTCCATCACTATCCCGGTGCCTATCGCTATCATCAGAATATCCGAGGCGACCCTTACAAAGCGATAACCCGGAGGAGGATAGCCGATATTCCTAACGACAGTTGGAGGCAAGTCATAAAAAACAACATCTCGCGGCAAAGGTCTGCCTATAGCCCATGTTTTCGCCTGTCCGGGCGGCATGCAGCCGTTATGTTTCTTGGCTAGACCCGGAGGGCAGTGGCCGCCACGGTATTGATCCTGATAATAATCGTGAATGACCGTCCGGTGCCGGTCTATGAAAAACCTGCCCCCGCTGTAGGATGACCGGTCTCTATCATGATATTGCCTGTCCTCGTAATTCCTGTTTCCGTAATCCCCGCCCCGCTGGTCTCTGTCTTGGTAATCCGCGTCCCGATGGTCGTTTTGCTCGTAGTCTTTTCTGTCTTCGGTCCGGTAATCATGCCGTTCGTGCTGCTCGCGATTATCCTCCTTGCCGCCCCCTGCCCATGACGGTTTATCCGCCATGGCCGGGCTTGCGGCCAGCACGGCGGCAATGACTAAAGTCGATGGGTATCTTTTTTGAAAATCCGGTCTAGCCATGATTTTTATCCTCGCTAAACATTGCGCTTACAGTATGGTTGTACAATAGCGGATCGAAACTGGGCCACTGAAGCGGGGTTGTTAATCGCGAAAATTACGGGATAAAAATGTACCAATGCGAATGCTGTACCCGAAAGCGGAAAGGATGTATTCGGTGGACCTGTACGCGAAAATACGAAGGTTAGAGATGGGTAGAAGACTGGAGCGAGCGGAAGTCGCTCGGGTCTTCGGTTTCCACCGCAACACCGTGCGCAAGAGTTACGATTCTCCTAGCGGTGTGGTTCGCCTATCAGGTCGTCTGGCCCCAGGGTTTCAGCGGCACTTTCGAATGGCCTTCGGCCCTCATCGGTATCGTCGCTGCCCTCGCCTTGTTCCACTACCAGGTTGAAATCATCCCCGTTATCGGCGCATGCGGCGGTTTAGGCCTGATGTATAGCCTGTCTAAGCCGTTACTTGGCGAGAAACGCAGAGTTTTGCCGAGATCCGGCGAGTTTTATTCCGCACTTTGCAGCGCGCCAATTCCCGGAAACGAGTTCGTCTTGACATCAAGGCATCAAATAGCTCATGCTTTGATGCATGAGAACGACATTGACATTGGATGACGACGTCGCTGCAGCCCTTGAGCGCCTGCGTCACAGTCGGGACGAGAGTCTGAAGGTCTTGGTGAATGACGTCCTGCGTCGAGGATTGAAACAGATCAACGCCCGACCCGAGCCACGCCGGCCATTTCGAACAACACCGGTAACCCTCGGGCGCTGTCGCATAGGGAGTGTTGACAACATCGCAGACGTACTGGCCGTTGCCGAAAGCGACGCCTTCAAATGATAATTGTCGACGCTAATCTTCTTATCTATGCACACGTCAATAGCTTCTCCCAGCACGAACGCGCCCGCGAGTGGCTCGACACTCAACTCAATGGTACCGCACCGGTAGGGCTACCGTGGCCCACACTGCTCGCCTTCCTTAGAATCGTAACCAATGCCCGGGCGTTTGAGCAGCCGGAGTCCATGGAGAATGCGTGGCGACAGGTGATCGCATGGCTTCAATGTGAGACGACGTGGAGCCCGGCGCCTGGGGAGCAGCACACCGAGATCTTGGGCCAACTGGTGAAAGCGCCTGGCGTCCAAGGCAACCTGGTCCCCGATGCTCATCTCGCGGCACTCGCGATAGAGCATGGATTAATACTCTGTTCTACGGATGGGGACTTCGGGCGTTTCTCGGGGTTACGTTGGCAGAATCCGGTAACTGCCTGGAGCCAGAATCGTTGGGCTGCAAACATTTGCAGATAACAATGACTACCGTGGCCTGGCGATACTAAGGAAAATGCTTGGACGTAAAATAGTTGTGCACCACAGGTTCATTAAGGGAATATGCCGGGCCGAAGAAGATGAGATCCTGTGTGTCTGGACTTCGAGTTCTGGAGAAATGAGGCGTGGGTCAGCGGATCCCATCAGGGCTAGCAGGCATTGGCCTGCACAACAGGCCGGATATAAAACTGCAGCCTATCTGTCCCAGCACACCGAGATCGTCCTTGGCAGGAGGCGTCCATATAAGACACATGAGCACTGCTGCGATTTCGTCCTACGAGGAAGCCTGCGCCAAGCACCGCTGGGACGTCCCCGAGCGCTACAACATCGCGCAGGACGTGTGCGACAGGCACCCGCGGGACAAGCTCGCCATGGTGTACGAGCGCCACGACGGCCTGCGCCGCGACGTCACGTGGGGCGAGTTGCAGGACATGGCGAATAAGGCGGCACACGTCCTACGCGCCAACGGCGTGCGCAAGGGCGACCGCGTCGCGGTCGTGCTCCCTCCCATGCCTGAGACCGCCGCGATCTTCTTCGGCACCTGGAAGCTGGGCGCGCTGCTGCTGTCGATGTCGGTGCTCTACGGCGACGACGGCATCCGCCACCGGCTCGGCAACTCCCAGCCGCGTGTCCTCGTCACTGACGCCGCCAACGCGCCGCGGTTCGACGCGTCCCTGGTGGAGCACATGCTGGTGCTCGACGACAGCGTCCTCGCCAGTGCCCCGACGGACCACATCTCCGAGGACACAGCCGCCGACGACCCGGCGCAGCTGTACTACACATCCGGCACGACCGGCCTAGCAAAAGGCATCGTGCACGCCCACCGCTACATCCTGGCCCACGAGGAGTTCGTCTACTGCCACGACGTGCGCGACGGGGAGCGATTCCACGGGATGGGCGAGTGGGCCTGGGCGGCGGGCATCTCGCCGCTGCTGGGCCCGTGGCGACTCGGCGCCGTGCAGTGCGTCTACCAGCGCGAAGGCGGCTTCGATCCGCACAAGCAGCTGGACTACCTGTCGCGCAACGACGTGACGAACGTCTTCACCACGCCGACGGCGATGCGCGCGATGATGGCAATCGAGGACGCCGACACCCGCTATCCGCAGAAGTTCCGCATCGTGTGCAGCGCGGGCGAGCCGCTGAACCCCGAGGCCATCCGCTGGTTCCGAGAGCAATACGGGCTCACCGTCCTGGACTACTACGGGCTGACGGAGTCCTATCCGCTGTGCGCGAACTTCCCGTTCATGGAGGTGCGCGAGGGGTCCATGGGCAAGCCGATGCCGGGCTGGGACGTGCAGATCCTCGACGAGGACGAGAAGCCGGTGGCCCAAGGCGAGCGCGGGGAGATCTGCCTGCGCGCCCGATCAAACCCGCACTACCCGCTGGGGTACTGGAACAACGACGAGGCGGCGCGCGAGACCTTCGGCGGCGACTGGTTCCATTCAAAGGACGTGGCGACCATGGATGAGGACGGCTACATCTGGTACGCGGGCCGGGCCGACGACGTCATCATCGCGGCGGGGTATCGCATCGGGCCGTTCGAGGTGGAGTCCGCCTGCCTGGAGCACGCCGCCGTGCGCGAGGCGGCCGCCGTCGCCTCGCCCGACGAGGTCAAAGGCAACGTGGTGAAGGCGTTCATCGTGCTCGCCGATGGCCATGAGCCCTCGGACGAGCTGGCCGGGGACATCAAGCGCTTCGTGCGCGAGCGGTTGAGCGCGTACGCCTATCCGCGAAAGATCGAGTTCATCGCCGAGCTGCCCAAGACGCTGACCGGGAAGATCCGGCGCATCGAGTTGCGCGAGCGGGAGCGCGAACAGACGGGGTGACCCGCCTGGTCAAAATATTCGTCTGCTCGTCATGCCGCCTGCCTATGGTAGTAGCGAAATAGACCACTTTAACGCCGGTGAATACCTGTTTTTGATCACACTACGATGGGTATTTTTCTCAGGATCGCCAAACAATCGAACACCTTCAGTCTTGCGCACACTAGCAGCGCGCTAATGGATCGCGAAGCACCGCTATCGATGAAGCATAGAACCAACACGGAATGGCTGCAGGAGCTAGAGGCCCTGGGGCCGCTGCGCGAGGATGCTCTCAAGGACCTCCGCGAGGGTATCTTGCGGGCAGTGCGAGCCTACCTGACAAAGCAGTTCGTGGGACGCGGCTCCTTGTCCGCCGAGGAGGCCCACCACCTCGCCGAGGATTGTACCCAAGAGACACTCCTTACCATCCGTGGCAACCTGGCTGGCTTCCGCGGCGACAGCCAGTTCACTACCTGGGCCTATGCCATCGCGATACGCGCCGTGCTGGCGGATCTGCGCCGTAGGCGCTGGCAGAAGGTCAAGCGGGACCCGGAGCTCCTCGGGGAACGAATTCCGGCGTGGCCACTGGACTCACCAGGCCCCGACCGCAGTTTTCAACAGCTAGAGGCATGGCGGATCTTGACGCGTCTCATCGAATCGGATCTCACGCCCAGGCAGCGCACCGCGCTCGTCGCTCACGCCTTCGATGAAATGCCGCTCGATGAAGTCGCCGCCTGGCTGGGCACCAACCGCGATAACGTGTACAAGCTGCTGCACGACGCCCGCAAGAAGCTCAAACGTGCCCTGTTGGCGCGCGGCCTCACCTTGGCAGAGGTCTTGAAGATGTTCGATATCGATTGAGCCAGTTAGGCCGCTGCTGCCACCCCGAGCCATCAGTGAATATTGCAGTGCGGATCTGTGACATTTTGCATAGAAATCGCCATCGCGGAAGGCTATACATGCGGAAAAATATCCGTCCACTGGGCGGCTCGTCTTTGAGGTACGCGCACCAGCATGCTGAGTGGGTTAGCGGTACGAGGGTAAGACCGGGGGCGGTCAAGACATCCTATAAATAGGGATCGAGGGCTCTTGTGATGAAAAGAGAAGCATTCAAGCGACTAGTACAAACCGTCTTCGGCGCGGAAGAGGAAGAGATGGTCTGCTCGGAATTCTTTGGCCAGTTGCCCCACTATGTGGATCTCGAGCGATCAGGTCAGGACGCCGCCGCACTACTTCCCAAAATCAGCCACCATATCCATCAGTGTCCCGAATGCGAGGAGGCATACAAGGCCCTTCGCGACGTCGCGGATAGCTAAGGCACTCGATCCAGCACGTAAGATCCGTCCCTCTCATCGCATCTAATCGGCAGCGGGAAAGACCCGCGGTCGATTTCCACAAGAGGAGAAAGATGCGATGACCAGACCAACGGTCCCGCTTGGGATCGCCTTCCTCGCGGCGCTGTCCCTGACGATCGTGCGCAGCGCACCGTCGGTACAGGCGGCCGAGGGCGGCGATACCCACGTGATCACCATCCAAGCCGGCACCCTGCCCTCCGGCCAGCTCGCCTACCGGATGGTCAGCCACAAGATCAAGACCGCGGGGGTCGGCGAGACCGATCGCACTGATCGCTACTACGCCGGTCCCACGATCCCTGGCCCAACCATCATCATTAAGGAAGGTGATACGGCTGAGGTGACGCTGGTACACGGCATCGCCGAGTCTCAGCAGCCGGTCAGCATCCACGTTCACGGGGTGCATTACAAGGCCGACAGCGACGGCACCATGAAGGTGTTGAATGGCCTCAAAGATGAGGCCGCCTTCCCTGGCCAACCCTACACGTACAAATGGACCGCTGCGCCGGGCACCGCCGGTACCTGGGCTTATCACGACCATGCTTTTGGAAACCCCATGATCGGTGCCGAGGACAAGGGGCTATACGGCACGCTGATCGTCAATCCCACCGACGGTAAGGTGCGGGCCATGATCGACGGCAAGCACGTGGACGTCGCTGTGGCCGATATCAAACGCGAATTCATCCTATGGATGCACGAGACCACCTTCTGGGGTATGGAGGTCAACCACATCCTCAAGGGCAAACAGGTCCCGCTGTGGACCAACCCGACGGTGGGCGCACGTTTAGGCGAAAAGGTCAGATTCCACGTCATCGGCCTGGGCACGGCCTTTCATACCTTCCATCTGCACGGACACCGCTGGCTGGAGCCCGGCACCACCAGCGTCATCGACACCGCCAACCTCGGCCCCATCGGCCGCCAGAG
>JBOIDM010000155.1:0-1589 GCA_050740575.1 Gammaproteobacteria bacterium | reverse complement strand
GGTCTAAGATCGCGCAAGCGGCAGCTCACCAGCCCATTCAACTCATCCTCGTAGCGATCGATGGGATGTCCGCTCAGGTATAAGCCCAGCGTCTCGCGTTCCCCCGCAAGCCGCTGGTCATCCGACCACCTGAGCGCCTTCGGATCACTCTGTACCATCGTCTCCGCCGCCGCCTGGGGCGAGAGCCCGAAAAGGTCATGCTGGCCCGAGGCGCGGTCCTTGACGCTTTGTCCCGCGGTCTGCATGGCCGGGTCTAGCGTAGCTAGCAGTGCCCCGCGATCCGGCCCCAGGCCATCCAAGGCGCCGGCTTGAATCAGCGCTTCCAAGACGCGGCGATTGGCTTTGCGTGCATCCACGCGCAAGCACAGGTCAAACAGATCACGGTAGGGCCCACCGCTATCGCGCACTGCCATCATGGCCTCGATCGCCATGCGTCCCGCACCCTTGACCGCCCCGAGCCCGTAGCGAATCGACGCGTCGCTCGCGACCGTGAACCCATAGGCCGAGGTATTGATATCGGGAGGTAGGATCGCCAGCCCAAGGCGCCGGCATTCATCGATGAGTGCGACCACCTTGTCGGTGTTGTCCATATCCCCCGACAAGACGGCTGCCATGAAGGCCGCCGGATAATGGGCCTTGAGCCAGGCGGTTTGGTAGGCGATCAGGGCATAGGCTGCCGAGTGCGACTTGTTGAAGCCATAACCCGCGAACTTTTCCATCAAGTCGAAAATCGCGCCGGCTACCGCGGGCGCGATCCCGCGCTCCACGGCCCCGCCGATAAAGACGGCGCGCTGTTTGGCCATCTCCTCCGGCTTCTTCTTCCCCATGGCCCGGCGCAGCAGATCCGCGGCCCCGAGCGAGTAGCCCGCGAGCACTTGGGCAATCTGCATGACTTGTTCCTGGTAGAGGATCACGCCATAGGTCGGCTTTAGGATGGGCTCGATCGCGGGGTGCGGATAGCGTACAGCCGCGCGCCCGTGCTTGCGGTTGATAAAGTCGTCCACCATCCCCGACTGCAGAGGTCCGGGACGGAACAAGGCCACGAGCGCCACCAATTCGTCGAACACGTCCGGCCGCAAGCGTTTGACGAGATCCTTCATGCCGCGGGATTCCAATTGAAAAACCGCCGCGGTCTCGCCGCGCTGTATCAATGCGAAGGTTTTCGAGTCGTCGAGCGGGATACCGGAGATGTCGAGCATTGGTTCGCTTTGCCGTTCCCGCGCCGCATTGATGTCGCGCACCGCCCAAGCGATGATGGTGAGCGTCCTGAGACCCAGAAAGTCGAATTTCACCAGCCCCATCGCCTCGACATCGCCCATGTCGAACTGAGTAACCCGGGCCGTCGAGCCCTGCTCGCAATACAACGGCATGAAATCGGTCAAGGGCGCCGGGGCGATCACGACGCCGCCCGCGTGCTTGCCCGCGTTGCGCACCAAGCCCTCGAGTTTCTTGGCCAGATCGATGAGCGTGTGCACCTCCTCCTCGGCCTCGTAACGCTCGCGTAAGGCGGGCTCCTCGGAGAGCGCGCGCTCCAGCGTCATGTTGAGGTCGAAAGGGATGAGCTTGGCGATCTGATCGACAAATCCGTA
>JBOIDM010000154.1:0-11806 GCA_050740575.1 Gammaproteobacteria bacterium | reverse complement strand
CCCTCGTAGTGCGTACAGATATTGTTGGCGTGACGATGAGCCTGAAGCGCTCGCGACGATTTTTTCACAAGCTCTCGGTCGATCCAAGGGTCCCCTTGACGTAAAGGATCCCGCGCCCCCTGGCAGCAACGGCCAAATCCCCGGCGCGAGCGGATCACATGATATGGCTCATCACCCGGATCTGTCTACCGGATCGGTTTCTAGCGAATATGGCCGGCAGCGCCGTGAGGTCGTTATTGAGGGAACTGCCCGGCGGCGCGGGGGAGACCCCGCGGGCTCGTCCGGCCCCGCGGCATTTATGGGCTGGGTAGGGCGGTCACTTCCACGGACACGGCGGTACTATGGCTGCCGCCGCCGTAAATCACGCCTTTGAGCGGGGTGATGTCGGAGTAATCGCGTCCCCAAGCCAGGGTGATGTGGCGCTCAGCGGGCGTCTGATTGTTGGTCGGGTCGAAGTCGAGCCACCCGATCTCGGGCTCGAAGACCGAGAACCACGCGTGCGAGGCATCGGCGCCGATGAGTTTCTCCCCGCCGGGTGGGGGCAGGGTCTCCAGATAACCGCTCACATAACGCGCCGCCAATCCTTGGCTACGCAGGCAAGCAAGCGCCAGATGCGCGAAATCCTGACACACGCCCCGGCGGTGCTCGAACACCACCGCGAGCGGTGTGGCCACCGTGCTAAAGCCCGGGTCATAGACGAAATCGCGATGAATACCCTCCATTAGCGCTAGCACGGCCTCGATGAGCGGGCGCCCGGGCCAAAAAATCTGCTCGCTATAGCGCGCGATCTCGGGCGTGTGGCTTACCGAGGGCGATTCGAGCGCGAACTGGCGGGCGTCGAGGATCGCGGGACTCAAATCCTCGCGCAAGCGTGCCGCCGTCTCCTCCCAGGGGCGTGCCGGCGGAGTGGCCGGGGTCCCGCTCCGGACTTCCACCTCGCTCGTCGCGGTCACCGCGAGCCGGTTGTGGCTGTGCTGGATCGCGAAATAACACACCGCATTGCCGAAGAAGTCCTCGCGCTCGGACACGGACTCGGGAACGGGTTCTATATCGAGTCTGTGGCCTATACAACTCTGCCGTTCAAAGCTCCGTGGCTGGAGGTGGGCCTCGTTGTGACACAGCGCAACCGGTTGCGCATAGGCGTATTCGGTCTTGTGCACGACCCGGTAGCGCATTTTTAGACGCCCGCCGTTTCCGCGGTCAAAAGCTGCTGTGGGCCGTACCGATCGGTGAAGTAGTGCTCTGCTAGGGCATCGGAGCACCGCACGAGGAGCTGGACGATTTGAGACGCTATCGGGAGCAGTGATTGACCCATCGCCTCCGGATCCTCGGGCGAGGCCAACACCTCCGTGTGCGCGCTGCTTACCGCATTTGCCGCCTCGCGCACCAGTTGTTGCACCGCGCCCGAGCGGCGTGCTGGGTCCTTCGGCAGCGCATCCACGTGCTCTTGCATGCATAGGATCTGGTAGGTGAGCGAGCGCGGGTGAGTGGCTTCGCTGACCAGCAGGTCGAGGACGGTTTGGAGCCGCGGGGGCGCGGGGTAGCGGCGGCGAAAGGTGATGAGGCTCGCGCTGGTGCGCAAGACCGCCTCGAGCAGGAGCGTTTCGAGCGGCGGTTCGCGCCCGGCGACGAGGGTGACCCGCAGGAGCGGGACCAGTGCCAAGGCCCGTTCCAAGCGCTTGCCCAGATCCAAGAACAACCAGCTTTGGCCACGGATCAGGGTCTCACTCAACAGTCCGCCGAGCGCGGCCAGGGTATCGATCAAGGCATCGATCGCCGTCATCTGATCCAATAGCGCGGGAGTTGGCCCGCCGCCGCGCGCGCCTAGGGTTGCAAGACGCCCGCGGAGGCTGTGGAGCATCCGCCAGGCATCCCCGTCCAAACGGTCCCGTACCGACTGGGCCGCCTGCAGCGCGGCGGAGAGGGCATGGGCCACGTTGCCGAACCGGCCGGAGTCGAATATGTCGCTCAGAATTTCGGGCAGGCGCTCGATCCGGAGCACCGGGTCTTCGCCAACCGCTGCGTTGGTACCCGTGAGCTGCGCGAGTACGCCTAACAGCTCGCCCGCGCAAGCGCGCTGGCTCCTATCGTTGACATCGAATGCGCGCGGGTTGCTGTCCAGCACCGTGCGCAGGAGCCGCAGGTACTGCTCCACGCGCTCGATATAGCGCCCGAACCAGAACAGGTTACTAGCGGCGCCGCTCGGCAACACGGCGCGCGCAGTCGCCACGGCGGCGCGTGAGCGCGCCGTCCATAGGCTCACCTGCCGCTCGGGTTCGGAGGCCAATACCCAGGTGTCCTTGCTGATGGCCCCGGCCTGGTTGGAGATGATGCAGGGCGCACGGTCCGGTGCGACCCGGGTGAGTCCCCCCGGCATCACGGCATAGCCGCCGGCGCGCGCCACCAGGAAACTGCGCAGCACCGTCTGACAGGCAATAAATCGGGAGTCGACCAGCGCCGGCGTCGAGGACGGGTGGAGCAAGGCTTGTGCGGCGTAAGCGTGCGGGTGCGCGCTGATGCGAGCGGCCCAGGCCGTACGCTCCTTGGCGCTCAATAAGGGGCCGAACACCGGGCGCTGGCCGAATTCCCGGTAGGCCGCTTTGATGACCAGATCATCGAGGTGGGCGAGGACATGGCTCCGGCTACGGGGATCGCCGCACCACCAGGTCGGCGCCGAGGGCAACCTCAAATCCTGTCCCAGAAAATAGCGCGCGACGGACGGCAGGAAGGCATTGAGTGCCGGGTTTTCCAGGAGGCTGGCACCGAGCGGGTTGACCACGGCCACGCTGCCCCGGCGCGCGGCCTCGACCAGCCCCGGGACCCCCAGGCGCGACTGCGGCCACAGTTCCACGGGATCGCAGTAATGGTCGTCTACCCGCCGCAGGATAACATCCACCGGCTCGACACCTTGCAAGGAGCGTAGCCATACCCGGCCGTCGCTGACGCTGAGATCGTCCCCTTGCACCAGGGGGTAACCGAGATAGCTCGCGAGGTAGCCGTGCTCGAAGTAGGTCTCATTGAGCGGACCCGGCGTCAGTACCACGATGCGCGGCTCCTCATCGGTGCGCGAGGACAGCGCGGCCAGGGCGCTGCGCAGGTTTTGGAAGAAAAGCGCGAGGCGATGTACATGCGCCTCGCGGAAGAGGCTCGGCAAGAGGCGCGAGATCACCATTCGGTTGGCCAGCGCGTACCCCGTTCCGGAGGGTGCCTGGGTGCGATCCCCGAGGACGCACATCAAGCCCTCGGGCGCGCGCGCGAGATCGGCGGCGTAGAGCGTCAACCAGCGCTCGCCCCGCTTCTGAATATCCGTACAGGGGCGTAGAAATCCGCCGTGCGCATAGACGAGCTCCGCCGGCAGCACGCCTTTTTTGATCAGATCTCGGGGGCCATAGAGGTCCTTCAGCAGGAGATTCAGGACTTCGGCGCGTTGGATCAGCCCCGCTTCGATCACGGCCCACTCCTGGCTGCTGATGAGGAAGGGGATGGGATCGAGGTCCCAGGGGCGTTCCGTCCCCTCTGAATCGCCATAGACGTGATAGGTGACGCCGGGCTCCCGCAGCAAGCGCCGCGACTCTTCGGCGCGGCGCTCGAATTCTAGCGGTCCGAGTTCCGCGAGCGCGCGCGCCAGGTACTTCCAATGGTTACGGGCCTGCCCGTCCGGCGCGTACATCTCGTCATAGCCATCGGCGGGGGGAACGTACTGGGAGGCGAGCGGGCTGTCGTCAAGGTTGACCATGCTTACAAACTCTTATCTGTGATCTTCCGCTTTCCGTAATTCCCGTACGGCCTGGCCAAAGCATCCTGCCAAGTTCCGCCCATCGGCAGCAAGGGCTTCAGATCCTCGAGCGCCGGAGATCCAGCGTATGCGGGTACTCGGAGTTGATTTCCTCCCGTGGCGGCTCCATGGGGCCGGGGCGGTGGCCCTCGGGGAAGAAGCGCCCGAGGCGGGCCACCTCAGGCGGCGGTTCGAGCACCCCCGGGCTATGCCCGGAGGGCCAGAAGCGGCCGACGCGGCGCGCCTCGGCCTCATAGGCGTTAACCGGAAATACCGTGGGGTTACGTCCGCCCGGGTGGGCAACGTGATAGGTACAGCCCCCGATAGCGCGGCCGTTCCAGGTATCGATGAGGTCGAAGACCACAGGCGAGTGCACCCCGATGGTCGGGTGCAGCGCAGATGGCGGCTGCCAGGCGCGATAACGCACGCCCGCCACGTACTCACCTTGCGTGGCGGTGGCGCGCAGCGGTACCCGGCGGCCGTGGCACGCCAGCACATAACGCGCGTCGGTCATCCCGGTGACTCTGACCTGCAACCGCTCGACCGAGGAGTCCACGAAGCGCGCCGTGCCCATGTTGCTGGTTTCCTCCCCCAGCACGTGCCAGGGCTCGATGGCCGCCCGCAGTTCGATCTGTATGTCCCCAACGATGACCGTACCATATCGCGGGAAGCGGAACTCGAAGAAAGGTGCGAGCCAGGCGAGATCGAAAGGATAGCCCGCCGCGTGCAGTTCGCTCACCACCTCCCGCAGGTCGGCCCAAACATAATGGGGCAGCAGAAAACGGTCGTGCAGGACCGTGCCCCAACGCACCAGAGAGCGCCGGTAGGGCTCATTCCAGAAACGCGCCGTGAGGGCGCGCACCAACAGCATCTGCACCAAGCTCATCCGCGAGTGCGGCGGCATCTCGAAGGCGCGGAGCTCGACCAGCCCTAGCCGCCCCGAGGCACTGTCGGGGGAATAGAGCTTGTCGATACAAAACTCGGCGCGGTGGGTGTTGCCGGTGACATCGATCAGCAGGTGGCGCAGGAGGCGGTCGACCAGCCAGGGCCAGGGGACCTCGCCCTCCGGCATCTCTTGGAAGGCGATCTCGAGCTCGTAGAGATTCTCGTGGCGCGCCTCGTCGACACGCGGACTCTGGCTGGTAGGCCCGACGAATAGGCCCGAGAACAGGAACGACAGGCCAGGATGATGCTGCCAGTAGGTCACGAAGCTGCGCAAAAGCGCGGGCCGCCTGAGGAAGGGGCTGTCGGCGGGCGTGGAGCCGCCAAGGGTAATATGGTTGCCGCCGCCGGTTCCGGTGTGCCGGCCGTCGAGCATGAATTTCTCGGTGCCTAGGCGCGTCAACCGCGCCTCCTCATAGAGGGTCGTGGTCGTATCGACGAGCTGGTCCCAGGTGTGGGCAGGATGGATATTGACCTCGATGACTCCCGGATCGGGCGTGATCTGCAGCCGCTCTATGCGCGTGTCGCGCGGCGGTTCGTAGCCCTCGAGCAGGACCGGCAAGCCGAGCTCCGCGGCGGTCGCCTCCACCGCGGCCACGATCTCGAGATAATGCTCGAGCGCGGTGAGCGGCGGCAGAAATACGTGCAATTTCCCCGCGCGCGGCTGGACGCATAGTGCGGTGCGCACCATGCTGGCGGGGTGTGGTCTCGCGTCCGCGTAGCCTTGCTCGAAGACCCCCGGCGATGACCCCGTGGCCAGTACCTGGCGGTAGCGGCGCGCGACTTCACCGTGGACATCGGCGAGCGGCGGCCGCGCCTCGAAGAGGCTCAGCTCGGACAGGATCTCCCGTTCCTCTTCCGCGACCCAGGGGAGTGCTTCGAGCGGCAGCCGCAGGCCCGCGGGCGCGTCCCCCGGGTTCAAGAACAGATGCCCCCGCCGCAGCGGCCACGGCGAGCTACGCCAGCCGCCGAGCCCGTGATCCCATGCTAGCGGTAGCACGTAGGCGGCCGGGGTGTCGAGCCCCCGCTCGAGCGCTCGGGCGAGCATGCGCCGCTCTTCGGGGTCTTCAAGATCGGCCTTGAGCGGGTCCAGATTGACCGGCACATTACCCTCTTTCCATAAATAGAAAAGCGCGTCTTCATAGGCAGGGACGGCGTAGCGCTCGCCGATCCCCAGGCGGCGCGCGAGCTGCGCGGCGAATTGCGCGGCGTGACTCGTGCCCGAACCGATGCCGCGGCTATCCAAGGCGAAGAGATCGGGTTCACGCCAGATGGGGAGGCCGTCCTTACGCCAGAAACAGCCCAAGGCCCAGCGCGGCAGCGACTCGCCCGGATACCATTTACCCTGGCCGAAATGCAGGATCCCGCCCGGACCGAAGCGCCGCCAGAGGCGTTGCAGCAGATCCTCCGCTAGCAAGCGCTTGTGGGAGCCAAAGGCGCCGATGGTCCATTCCGCGGCATCCATGTCGTCGATGGAGACAAAAGTCGGCTCCCCACCCATGGTCAAGCGCACGTCGTGTAGAGCCAGGTCCTCATCCACCGCTCGGCCCAAGGCGTTGATCGCGGCCCACTGGTCCTCCGCGTAGGGTTTTGTGACCCGCGGGTCCTCGTGGACGCGCAGGACCGTATTACTGTGACGCAACTCGACGTCGCACTCGTCGGTAGCGCCGGTCACCGGCGCCGCGCTCACGGCATCCGGGGTGCAGGCGAGCGGGATATGACCCTCGCCGGCGAAGAGCCCCGAGGTCGGGTCCAGACCGAGCCATCCGGCGCCCGGTACGTAGACCTCCGCCCAGGCGTGCAGATCGGTGAAATCTCTCTCGGTGCCCGCGGGGCCATCAAGGGCCTTGACATCCGGGGTGAGCTGCACGAGGTAGCCCGAGACGAAACGCGCGGCGAGACCGAGATGCCGCAGGATCTGCACCAGCAGCCAAGCCGAATCGCGGCAGGATCCTAGGCTCTTCCGCAGGGTTTCCTCGCAGCCCTGGACGCCGGGTTCCATCCGTATCGTGTAGCCGATGTGCCGCGCCAAGCGTTGATTGAGCTTAACCAAAAAATCATTGGTATCCTGTTGCGAGCGGTCGACTCCGGAAAGCCACTCCTTGAGCCTGGGTCCATCCTCCTTGATCTCGATATAGGGAACGAGATCCTTGCGGAGATTGGAATCGTAGCTGAAAGGATAGCGCTCCGCGTAGTCTTCATGAAAAAAATCGAAGGGGTTGATGACGGTCATGTCCGCCACCAGATCCACTTCGATCGACAACTCGCGCGTCGGGTCCGGGAACACCAACCGGGCGAGGTAGTTGCCGAAGGGATCCTGCTGCCAATTGATAAAATGTTTTTCGGGCCGGACTCGCAGCGAGTACGCGCTGATTGGCGTACGCGTATGCGGCGCGGGGCGCAGACGTATCACATGCGGCGAGAGCCGGACCCGGCGATCGTAGCGATACTCGGTCTTGTGGTGCAATGCGACGTGAATGGCCATGATAGGTTTTCTTCCGAGCGGGTGCGGCTTCAAGCCGCCAGGGAGCGCGATTTTGGCGCGGGCGCCTCGGTCAGGAAATAGGTTGCCCGGATGCGATCGTGGAGTTTGCCGAGCGCGATTTGCAAACCATCGATGAACTCGTGCAAGCCTTCCCGGGCCAGGTTCTGCACCATCGCCTCGCCCACCTGGCGTTTCAGCCGCATTACGTGGCGCCGGGGCACTTCATTTCGCGGCAGCGCATTCAAGCTCTGCTGCATCTCGCCCAGACAATGGTACACGGAACGCGGAAAGCTTGCATCCTGGAGCAGGAAGCGCAGCACCTCCGCACCGCTCACGCGCACGTGCACCTGGCGGCGGTACATCTGGTAGGCTGATAGCGACTTGAGCACGCTCATCCATTGAATGTTCGCGAACGGCGCGAGATCTCCCGTGTGTTTGGGCAGGAGGCTGGCCGAGCGCACGTCGATGATCCGGGTGGTCATGTCGGAGCGCTCGAGATTGCGGCCGGTGCGCGCGAATTCATAGGCTTCGTCATGGCTCATGGTGCCGGTGAGCAGCCCGGTGATGAGCTGGCAGCCATCGATGATTTGGGTGAGAAACGGAAAGCGCGAACGCCCGGCGATCGCCTGTTCATAGTGGTCGCTGGCGTAGCTATGCAGGTGATTGAGCTTCTCCCAGGCCTCCCGCGGCACCACATCGCGCAGGGTGCGGAGATTTTCACGTGCCTGCTGCAGGGAGGAGCAGATCGAACTCGGGTTACGCGGATCCGCGAGCAGGAATTCGAGTGCGTTCTGCTGGCCGGTGTCCCGGTAGTGGCGGAAGAAAAGCTCCTCGCCTCCCATGATGAAGATGAGCGGCTCCCAGCCGAACGCCGTGCCCTTGGGCAGGTCCAGCAGCAGATGGGTATTGACGTTGATGTTGCGCGCCGTGCCTTCCGCACGCTCCAGGTAACGCCCCATCCAGTAAAGCCGTTCCGCTACGCGTGAGAGCATCGCTAGATCTCGTCTGTAATCCAGGTGTCCTTGCTGCCGCCGCCTTGGGAGGAATTGACCACCAGCGATCCTTGGCGCAAGGCAACGCGCGTCAATCCGCCCATGGTCACATAGTTCTCGCACCCTGACAGGATGAAGGGGCGCAAGTCGACGTGGCGCGGCGCCAGTCCCGTCTCGCATAGCGTCGGCACGGTGGACAGCGAGAGAGTCGGCTGGGCGATGTAATTGCGAGGGTCGTGCTCGATCAAGCGCGCGAACTGGGCGCACTGAGTGGCGGTGGCGTGGGGACCTACGAGCATCCCGTAACCGCCCGAGGCGTTGGCCGGTTTGACCACCAGTCGGTGAAGATTGGCGAGCACATGCTCGCGCTCCTGGGTATGCATGCAGAGGTAGGTGGGCACGTTGGGCAGAATCGGCTCCTCGCCGAGGTAATAATCGATCATCTTGGGCACGAAGGCATAAACGGCTTTGTCGTCGGCAACCCCCGCCCCGGGGGCATTGGCGAGCGCCACCTGGCCGCTCTTCCAGGCGCGCAGGAGTCCGGGTACGCCGATCTTGGAATCCGTGCCGAAACCCAGGGGATCGAGATAAAGATCGTCGATGCGCCGGTAGATCACGTCGACCCGTGTAAACCCCTCGATGGTGCGCATGTAGACGCAATCATCGTCGCTCACCACGAGATCGCCGCCCTCGACCAGCTCCGCGCCCATCTGTTGAGCGAGATAGGCGTGCTCGAAATATGCTGAGTTGTAAATGCCCGGCGTGAGCACCGCGATCACGGGAGAGTCCGCGGGGCGGGGGGAGAGCGAGGCGAGGGTATCGAAGAGCTGTGATGGGTAATCATCGACCGGACGGATGCTGTAGTGTTCGAATAGCTCCGGAAACACGCGCTTGGTGACCAGGCGGTTCTCAAGCATATAGGATACGCCGGAGGGGATTCGGAGGTTGTCCTCGAGTACATAGACCGTACCGTCGCGGTCGCGCACCAGATCGGTGCCGCAGATATGCGCCCAGATCCCATGCGGGGGATCGACGCCGACGCATTCGTGTCGAAAATTCACGGAGTTCGCCAGCAGCTCCTGCGGAAACACGCCCGCCGTGACAATGCGTTGCTGGTGGTAGACATCGTCGATGAAGAGATTGAGCGCCTTGACGCGCTGCTTCAGTCCGGCCTCGATGCGCGTCCATTCCTGACTCGGGATGATGCGCGGGATGATGTCGAAGGGCCAGGCGCGATCGATGTTGCCGCCCTCCTCGGTATAGACCGTGAAGGTAATGCCCATGGTCGCGATGGCCAGCTCCGCGGCGCTCTTACGCTCCTCTATCTCGCTTCTCGTAAGCGAGCCCAAATAGCGGCAGAGCGGTTGCGCCGGCGATCGAGGCCGGCCCGGCGCCTCAATCAATTCATCGTAACCGCCGCCGGTATCATAGCGCTCCCAGTCGATCGCCATTGTTACCTGCTTGGATGCCGGAGCGGCCCACGCCAGCGCGTGGTTTGCATTGCACGTATCCATGGAGGTAGCCCCGGCAATTCATGTACCACCCTGGATGACGACCCGATGGCCATTGTAATACGGAAAGCCAATAGGTTTGATCGCACCTGGTTTTACAGACGGCATGCGCATTGCCAGCAACCTATTGCGGGGGCTAGCGGCGGTCTTCCCGCGAGGTTTCCCGGGAGGGGAACTTTACCCGGCAATGGCGCCTAACCTGCGCGCGACTTTAAGGCACCACCCACCATCATGCTCAAGGTATTGAAACAGCAAGGAGATCCGGATCGCGCCGCGCTCCGTGAAATCGGCAAGATCGTGCGCGCCGCGGGCGATCCGTGGGAGGCCGCGCGACGCGTACTCGCGGTCCTTTCGAGCCACTTCGGTGTACACGCAGCTGCGGTCGGTTTGGTGCATGAGACGCGTGCTCCGCACGAGATCGGGGCAGCGCGTTCGCAGAAACCCGGAGCGGGGGACTGTCTCGACCGGGTCTTTGGCCAAGGGCCGCGCGCGCGCCGGGTGCACGATGAGATCAGAGAAGCGGCCGCGGCACGCGCCGCAGTGCTGCTCTCAGGCGCCGGCGCCGTGGAAACAGCCGCCCGCGCCATCCATGCTATGAGCGCCAGAAGCCACGGCCCGTTTGTCCCGCTCGATTGTACCGGCTGGACCGATTCCCAGCTAGAATACGAGCTCTTCGGGCATGCGTCGGGCGGTGTCCACCAGAGTAAACCCGGGTGTTGTGAGAGGGCCCGTGGCGGCACCCTGTTTCTCGACGGGATCCACGCGCTTTCCTGGTCCCTGCAGACGAAGGTCTTGCGGCTGCTCGAACACCACGAGTTTGTGCCGGTGGGTGCGAGCGCACCCATGCTGGCGGACCTGCGCGTGATCGCGGGAACGCGCCGTAAGCTCGAAGCCACAGTCACCCGCGGAGCATTCCGGGCCGATCTCTATTTCCGCCTGCGGGCGCTGACGGTATCGCTACCAGCGTTGCGCGCAACCGCCCGTCGGGACGCAGCCAACCCATGAACTGCGCTTGATCCGTTGTGCCTCATCCAGGGCCACGACGTCGGGCCGGAGTTGCTCGGTGAGCAGAGTGCATGTTGAAATACATAGGATTCCGAGCGCCGCCGGAACCGGCGATCGCAAGCGCAGCAGATTTTTTCACAAGCTCTGAGCTCCTTGCCGTTCACAAGACCAACCGGGCAAATGAATAGCGGTCACCTTTCCTGTAGGTCATCCAGAAACTCCGATGCCGGATCGACGCTGGTCACGAGCAAGTGATCCCGCGCGCGGGTGCAGGCGACGTACAGCAAATGGCGTTCGGTGTTGTAAACCTCTTCTAGATCGCTGTCATCGGCCACGGTCTCGATGCGCGATTGCAGGGGAATGATCTCGTCGTCACAGGCCAGGACTACCACGGTCCGAAACTCCAGCCCCTTTGCCAGATGCATGGTGCTAATCGACACCTGACCGCTGCTCGTGTCAACGTGCTCGTCGAGCACTTTGAACGGCAGCCCGACCTTAGCGACTGCCGCACGGGCGCGCTCCAGCTCTGCCTCGGAGCGGACGAATACGCCGATTTCATGGGGCATCACGCCCTCTTTGCTGCGTTCTGTCAGCCACGCGGCGACCGCGCTGAGTTCCTCTTCCTGGCTGCCGAACCTCCGAATGGCAGGTGCCGAGCCGTTGAATACCGAGACCGTGCCGCGCCGCTCCTCCACATTGCCGTCAACATCCGATAACTCTGGCCCCAGCAACTGATCGGCCTGCATTCTGATCTGATGCGAGGTGCGGTAATTGATGTGCAGGGTGCGCGAGCGTCCGCGAATATCCACGCCGAGCGACTTCCACGAGAAGGGTTGCTGAAAAATCCGTTGGCCGAGATCGCCCGCGAAGAAAAGCCCGTTCGGTCTATTGGCCCCGAGCGCGGCTAGAAAGCGCAACTGCGCAACGCTCACATCCTGTGCTTCATCGACCACGGCAAAGTCGAAGGCTGGGTGTTTGCGACCAGCCAACTGTCCGGCCAGCCGGCTGAACATGCCTGAGTAAGTGACCAAGCCTTCGGTCTTCAGGTGTGTGCTTACGGAATCAAAGACAGACCAGAGCGCGGCGCGCTGAGGCT
>JBOIDM010000153.1:0-1655 GCA_050740575.1 Gammaproteobacteria bacterium | reverse complement strand
CTCTGGGAAGGTGCCGGTAATGTTCAGTGTCTCGACGTGCTGCGCGCGATGCACAAAGATCCGGATTCAATCTCGATACTCTTGGCGGAAATTCGTGCCGCGACGGGAGTCCATCATCGATTCGATCGTTTTGTAACCCGGCTCGAAGCCGAACTCCGTGATACGAGTCAAGCGGAGACGCACGGGCGGCGCCTGGTGGAGGGACTCGCACTCGCGCTACAAGGCGCGTTACTGCTGCGACATGCCCCGGCCATGGTCGCGGAGGCTTTTTGCACCGCGCGCCTCGGTGACGATCACCGGAGCTCCTTTGGAACTTTACCCGGAGGGACCGATTTCGAAGCGATCATCGAGCGCGCGCGACCCAAGTAGGGTAGCGGTGAGTGCCATGCTGGCTTTCCCGAGCGCGCAGCCCAGCGAAAGTCCCGCATAGCCGTGGCCGGAGATAGTAAGCTTGGAAACGCTACCAATGCTTAATGCAGGAGGACCTTGGTATGCGCTATGAACTCTACTACTGGCCCGGCATACAAGGCCGTGGCGAATTCGTGCGGCTCGCGCTTGAGGAGGCGGGCGCCGACTACGTAGACGTAGCGCGTCAGGCGGGGCGCGGCGTCTCGGCGATGATGCGCTTTCTTGAAGGCGCTGAGACTGGCTCTTTGCCCTTCGCGCCGCCGTTTATCAAGGCCGGCGATCGGGTGATTGCCCAGACCGCCAATATCCTGCTGTATCTGGGGCCGCGGCTCGGTCTGGTGCCCAAGGCCGAGGCCGGCCGGCTGTGGGCGCATCAACTGCAGTTGACGATCGCCGACTTTGTAGCGGAGATCCATGACGTGCATCATCCGATCGCAGGCAGCCTGTACTACCCTCAGCAGAAGCGCGAGGCGCGGCGTCGCGCCGGATATTTTACGGTGGAACGCGCGCCCAAGTTCCTTCATTATTTCGAGCAGGTGCTTGCCGGCAATCCGAAGGGCAGAGGGTATATGCTCGGTCGCAATCTGTCCTACGTCGATTTGTCCGTCTTCCAGCTCATCGCCGGGCTGCGTTACGCCTTCCCGAAGACCATGAAGAGATTGGAACCGAAACATCCCGGGCTGGGGGCGCTGCACGATAAGGTCGCGGCGCGCCCGAGCATCGCCGCCTATCTGGCGTCCGAGCGGCGTATTCCGTTCAACGAAGACGACATCTTCCGGCATTACCCGGAGTTGGATACCTAGTACGGACTGAAGAGGAAAGCCACAACGAATACGATCCTTCTATGCGGGGTGCTGTGCTTCGCGGGGAGCGCGCAGGCCGACTCCCCGGAGCAATACCAGGCGTTCCTGGGAGCGACGTTTATTGATGGGACAGGCCGAGCCCCTCGTCCCGATGCCACGGTGTTGATCGAAAACGAACACATCAGCGCGGTCGGGAACAAGTCAGCGGTCGCAATACCGAAAAACGCAAAAGTCTTCGATGTCAGTGGGAAGTGGATTGTGCCCGGATTGATCGACGCACACGTCCATTTCTTCCAGTCGGGAGGTCTCTACACGCGGCCCGACGTGATCGATCTCCGCGCGATCCGGCCGTATGAAAAGGAGATCGCCGGGATCCGCGAGCGGCTTCCCGCCACCTTGGCGCACTACCTCGCAAGCGGCGTGACCTCGGTGGTGGACATGGGC